>JAKSRN010000405.1 GCA_024403585.1 Lachnospiraceae bacterium
GTTATTTGTAGAATGAGTTTTCGGTTATTTGTAGAATGAGTTTTCGGTTATTTGTGGGATGTCAGAAAACCCATATCTGATTTTCAAAACTATCATCTCTCAAAACACCGCTCAGAAACACAGAAAACCGGTTCGTTCATCAATAAAACATATACCCATCCCCACCCAATATATTCTCATGCAAACAATCCTTCAGACAGCACTCGATTTAACCGAAGGAGACCGCGCCCTGCAGATAGCAGCAGAAGCGGTACGCGGAGGTACAGACTGGATTGAAGCAGGGACACCGCTTGTCAAAAGCGAAGGGATGAATATTATACGAACTCTTCGCAAGACGTTTCCTGATAAACATATTGTAGCTGACCTGAAAACATCAGATACCGGAGGTCTCGAAGTTGAGATGGCAGCAAAAGCAGGTGCTGATGTCGTCTGCATCTTAGCATCTGCTGATGATGCGGTAATTCGTGATGCTCTGCGCGGGGCGGCTCTCTACGGCGTTGAACTCATGGCTGATATGATGAATGTCAAAAATCCTGCAGCCCGCGCAAAAGAGTTAGCAGAGATGGGTGTTCAGATTGTCAATGCCCATGTGGGAATTGATCAGCAGATGGAGGGAAAAAATCCGCTCGACCTTTTAGAAGAGATTGGAAAACTCGGTGTCAAAGTAGCAGCGGCGGGAGGACTTACTGCAGAAACTGCAGCAGAAGCTGCAGCTGCCGGCGCAGATATTGTAATTGTGGGAGCTTCAATTGTAAAAGCGGCTGACGCAGAAAAGGCGGCGAGAGAAGTCCGGAACGCTATCGATTCTCCAAAGGTTGTAAAGAAAGTTACAGAATCGCTCGATGCACAGATTAGAAAGCTGTTAGAAGAAGTAACCGCTCCAAATGTAACTGATGCAATGTACCGGAAAGGTTCAATGACCGGACTTTCAGTTATTCATTCGCCGAAGAAAATGATTGGAAAAGCTGTTACTGTTCAGACGTTCGGCGGCGACTGGTCTAAGCCGGTTCAGGCGATTGACGTTTGTAAGGAAGGCGAGGTGCTTGTTATCAGTAATGACCAGCGCTGTGATATTGCGCCATGGGGCGAACTTGCAACGCATTCCGCATGTATTAAAGGACTTTCAGGTATTATTATCGATGGAGCTGTTCGTGACTGGGATGATATTATTGAGATGGATATTCCCGTCTATGCAAAATCTGTTCAGCCGAATGCAGGAGAGCCGAAAGGTTTCGGAGAGATTAATGCAGAGATTTCCTGCTGCGGTCAGTCGGTAAAGCCGGGAGACTGGATTATTGGCGATAAATCAGGTGTTGTGGTTATTCCTAAGGAGCGTGCCTACGAAATTGCCAGAAGAGCTGTTGAGGTTCATCACACTGAGATTAGAATCCGTGCGGAAATCGAGAAAGGGGGAACGCTCGGCTCTTTGCAGCAGCTTCTCAGATGGGAGAAACACTGATGGCAAAACCCACTGTTTCAAATCCGAAGGATTCTGTTCTCTGGTGCAAAGAAGCTGCAGCCCTGATGGAAAAAGGCGATGATAAGGGGGCACTTTACTGCTATAAAGAGGCGGTGAAGATTGAACCGAAGGAGGCGGATGTCTGGTTTAATATTTTCTCTCTCGCAGAAAAAACAGGAGAGAAGGCAACAGCGTTTGCTGCAGCGGTCACAGCGGAAAAGATGTTTCCGGCTGATTACCGTTTTCCTGCAGAACAGGCGCGGATGCTCGCAGGCGAGGGAAAGTATGCTAAGGCTCTTGAGGCGGCGGATAAAGCTGCAGAGATTAATCCCCATAATCCGATTCTGTTGTCGAACAAAGCCGGATATATGATTTTTGCAGGAGATAATGCGGGTGCTTTAGAAACTGCTGAGAAGGCTTTAACGATTGACCCGTCATGTGTTTCTGCATATCTGCATAAGGCTCATGCTCTGGTTAATCTTGGTAATATGAAAGAGGCTGATGAGCTTCTCGACGCAGCAGCTGATGATATTCGTGCGGTTAAGATGCAGGCAAATATTTCCATCCGCAGAGAAGACTTTACCCGTGCAAAAGAAAAATCAGAGT
>JAKSRN010000406.1 GCA_024403585.1 Lachnospiraceae bacterium
AAACAGATGAAAAAAGAAAAAACAGGTCTTGTTCTGGAAGGCGGCGGTGTAAGGGGAGCCTATACGGCAGGAGCCTTAAGCTGGCTTGCAGAACAGGGGATCAATTTTGATTATAATGTGGCTATTTCCGCCGGTGCAGTTTATCTGGCAGTACATCTGAGTGGTGAAACAAAGATGGGACATGAGATGTCAACCGGTTTTGCGGTGGCTCCGGAGAATGTAGGCGTGAAAGCACTGCTCAGATGCAGACATCTGGTGGATGGAGATACAATATTCAATTATTATCTGAAAGAGAAGACAGGATTTCGTACAAAAAAACTCCGGGAATCTGATCTTCAGATGGAGATGGGGCTGTATGATCTGAAAAAGGGACGTACGGTGTATTTTAATAATCATGATCTGGATGATGATATGACGCTTTTGAGGGCTTGCTGTTCCCTGCCGATCGCTTCTGAGATCGTGGACTTTCATGGAAGGAAGCTTCTGGATGGAGGGATCACCAAGATGATCCCTGTTGAAAGAGCACTGGAGCAAGGCTGTAAGAAGTGTCTGATCATCACTACAAAACCAGCTAGCTACAAGAGAAAACCGGCAAGTAAATTTGTTCTGTTTCTCATGAGCTTGGCGTATCGGAAATATCCTTCCGTTAAGAGAGATTACCGGGTCAGACATCTGAATTATTATAAGCAGATTGGTCTGGTGGATCGCCTGGTGAAAGAGAAAAAAGCCCTTCATATTTTCCCGTCTTCTTCCATAAAGGTGAGCAGATTTAAAGGAGATCCGGAACGATGCCAGCAGCTCTATGATCTGGGCTATCAGGATATGCAGTCCAGAAAGCAGGAGATACTTGAGTTTCTGAAAGGATAAGAAGGAACAATGGAGTTATTACGCGTAACAGAAGCAGATGCAGAGGAACTGGTAGCCATCTATGCACCCTATGTGCTGGAAACGGCAGTCTCCTTCGAAACAGAGGTTCCGTCAGTGGAAGAATTCGCGGAGCGCATCAGAACGATCTCCGCAAAATATCCATACATCAAAGCTGTGGAGGATGGAGTGATTCTGGGATACGCTTATGCCGCTGCTTTTAAATGGAGAGCGGCATATGACTGGTCTGTGGAGTCTACCATCTATCTTAGGGGTGACCAGAAGAGAAAGGGAATCGGAAAGATCCTTTACAATGCTCTGGAAGAAAGCCTTCGGGACATGGGGATCCTGAATATGAATGCCTGTATCGGATATCCGAGATGCGAAGATCCGCATCTTTCAATGGATAGTCCCCTTTTTCATGAAAAACTGGGATTTCAGCTTGTGGGCAGATTCAACTACAGTGGCTGTAAGTTTGGCAGATGGTATGATATGATCTGGATGGAAAAGATGTTAGGAGAACATACAGAGAACCCGGAACCGGTACGGTTTGGGCAGTGGAAGATCTGTCAGTGAAATTTCGCGAAAGCAACGAGCCAAGTACACGCTCGCGCGAATTTGACGACTGCTCGCAAACGAGCGAAACCCGCTGAGCGTGTTTCGTCTCGTTAAGAATAATGTATAAAAATAGTGCCTTTCCTCTTGGAAGGGCACTATTTTTATGGATAATTCAAGTTGTTTTTATCGGGAATCAAATCGTTGGCTGAAAGCAACACCCGACTGTTTTTTACATTACAAACTGTACCACACAGAAAGCTGCATAGATCACCAGCATCAGGATTCCCTGTGAACGGTAAAGCTTTCCTTTTACAAGTGCAGGTACACACATCAGAAGCATAACGATCAGCATCAGTGGGATCTCCAGGATCAGGCTGGAATTGTAACCCAGGATGAGATTGCTCTGTGGAACGGTGAATGGAGCCAGTGTTACGGAAACACCACTTACCAGAACCAGATTGAATACATTGGCACCGATTACATTGCCAAGGGACAGATCACTGTGTCCTTTGGACAGGGCAGTAATAGCTGTGACAAGCTCCGGAAGAGAAGTTCCAAGAGCTACGAAAGTCAGAGCAATAACAGATTCCGGAACACCTACTGCCTGTGCGATCTTGGTTCCGTTGTTGACCAGCAGGTT
>JAKSRN010000407.1 GCA_024403585.1 Lachnospiraceae bacterium
CGGAAGTATCCCAGAAGGACTTCTTTATTCTCGCTTGGGCTTGCTTTATAGATGGAATAGATCAGTTCTCGAACCTTGCACTCTCCTGGGAGTTCGGTGAAGAACTTCTCAGCTCTCTTGAGGTACAGCTCTTTTGAGTTGTAGCCGCCCTGGGCTGGTTCATCAAAGGTGAGGATGTCGTGATATAAGACATTTATCGCTTCGTGTTCGCTGCTCTGGGCGATCATTCGGCTGATGTACTGGTTGGTAATGATTACATGATTTGGATTGTATCCCTGGATGGCTTCGTAGTTCTGCGGATTCAGAATCTCGATGATGATGTTGTAACGGCTCATGTCGAAGTCTGGATCTTCTGCTCTTCTACGCTGCAGGATGTCATCCATGTACATCAGGTAGGTGAGTGGCTCCTCGTCGATGTTCTCGTTCGGTACTTTATCGTCTGACAGGATCAGGACGCAGATGTCGCCTTCATGTAACTCTGAAAATTTTGTCAGGGTTTCGTAGACCAGCTCTTTATCATAGATCTCTGCCGGAATCACTCCTGTGACGAATGGATACTCTTTGTAGTAGTTATGTGTTTCCAGTGAAAGGGCATCGTCGATCATGACCATGTTCAGCACTTCCCTGCCATCGGTATAGTTCCACTCATCGCGGAATGCGGAGAAGCCTTTCAGCAGGGCATCCATGCCGCTGTTGTGTCCCAGAACGATGACATTTTTCTTTTCAATCATGTAGTCTGGATTCAGTTTTACGGGGATTTCTTTATTATCCAGAACGCGGACTTCTTTTGTATCTTCCTGTTCATCGCTGAGATAGAAACATACATTGCCGCCTTTGGCTGGCATGACTGATACCGGGATCGCTCTGGAGTGGGTTTCGAGGTAATCCTCGAAGTGCTGCTCTATATTCTCATCTGTGATCGGTGCATTAAATGGTCTGGACACAAAATAGGCACCTTTGTTGGAAAAGAGTTCTCTGTATACCTGGGTCAGGCCTGGCATGATGGATACCTGGGACAGGAGCTGTCCTAATGTATGGTTTACCGGCAGTAGGATGATGTTACTCTTGCCTCTCTTCTCTTTGTTTTCTACTACCTGCTGTGCCAGTTCCCGTGTCCATTCATCGGCTACCTCTACGATTACTTTCTGGTTATTGGCGGACTCTTCGCTTCCTGTGATCTCGGCAACCATGATCAGGGTCTTGATTACGTTGGAGTTGCCCTTCATGTGCTTGATATTAGGATCTTCGTTCATGCCGTATTTTTTGCCGGTCTGGTAGTCTTTTCCAAGGATAATGATGGTTTCTGCTTTATCGATGGATACGTTATCCAGCTGGGCTTTGGAGAGGATGTCGCCTTCACGGACGATGACGGAAACATTTCTCCTAACGCGTTTCTTTCTGAGATAGTTGCGTCGCTCGAAATATCCCAGCTGCTTTTCCCTGATCTCTTCCATAACTTTCCGATTTTCTGTTGAGATCGTGTCGGCAATTCTGTTATTGATCTCTTCCAGCACGTCTTCTTTATTTTCTCGAACGAGTACTACTACGTCTTCTTCTTTCCTTGTGTAGATGTAGTCGGTAATGATCTCGGAACCGCGGCTGTTCCAGCCGAGGATGATCACGTGGCCGGAGATTCTAAGCTTGCTTTTTCCTGCGTTGGAATCTTCGATGAAGGAGGAGATATAGTTGGTGATATATCCGACGATGGCACCGGTGAAGGTGATCATTCCGATCAGGACGATCAGCAGGCAGATGATGATTACGGCTACGCTGGTCTGGCCTACATTTTCGACTACGTAGGAGATACAGCCTGCGTCCAGGATCATGGTTACGGTGTAGAATACGGACGGCCAGAAGCCTCGGTCTACCAGGGAGTCTGGTGCCAGCTGTGAGATGGTGAAGGCTGCGACCATGAAGAAGGTGATATTCAGCACCAGAATCATAAACAGGATGGACTTGTCGGGGCTTTTTGCGATTAGGATACTGATCCGTTCGGAGATAGTTTTATGTGATCCTCTGTTTCCCAATTGATGAACCTCTTTTCTATAGTTTTTCTGCTGG
>JAKSRN010000408.1 GCA_024403585.1 Lachnospiraceae bacterium
GGAATCACCCCTATTACAAACTATAGACAGTAAATAACCCCCCCGGGGGCTTATTTTCGTCTGAAAATGCATATATAATAGGTTTCAGAAAGAGGAACTGCGAAAATAGTTCTTCCAAGGAGGAATCACATATGCATATGGCAGATGCGCTTCTGGCGCCTACAGTTGCAGCAACCATGTACGTTGCATCCGGTGCAGCAGCCGGAGTATCAGTATATAATCTTAAGAAAGATGATGAAGCGGCAAAGCTTCCTGTAATGGGTGTTATGGCAGCCTTCGTATTTGCCGGTCAGATGATCAACTACACGATTCCGGGAACCGGATCCAGCGGTCATCTCTGCGGCGGTATGCTTCTTTCTTCCCTTTTAGGACCATATGCAGGTTTCCTGTCCATGATCGTTATTCTGGCAATACAGGGTCTTTTCTTTGCAGACGGTGGTCTGATGGCCTTGGGAGCCAACTGTTGGAACATGGCATTCTACGGGTGTTTCATAGGATATTTCCTGATCTATCGCCCGATCATGAAGAAAAAAGGCGGAAATACACGTCTGCGTCTGATCGTAGCATCGATTCTCGGATGTATGATCACCCTGCAGCTGGGTGCATTCTCCGTTTGTATTGAAACTTTCGCATCTGGTATCTCAGAGCTGCCATTCGCAGCATTTGTAGGTCTGATGCAGCCGATCCACCTGGCAATCGGTCTGATCGAAGGTGTGATCACAGCAGCTGTTCTGGTGTTTGTATACCAGACTCGTCCGGAACTCTTAGAGGTTGTAGGCAAAGAGAACAGCGCAAAAGCAAAACTCAGTGTAAAATCCGTTGTAGCAGTCCTTGCCATCGCGGCAGTTCTGATCGGCGGAATCGGTTCCCAGTTTGCAAGCAGCAATCCAGACGGCCTGGAGTGGTCCCTCTTCGGAAATGCTGACGAAGGCTATTCTGCAAACATGGGTCTCGATGAAGAAGAATTCGGTGTTTCCAGCGGTGTTGCAGATACCGCGGCAGAGATTCAGGAGAAGACAGCTTTCCTTCCGGATTATGCATTCTCCGGAGATGAAGAGAATCCTGTAGGAACTTCCGTATCCGGTATCTTAGGCGGAGCAATGGTTGCACTGGCAGCAGTTGTAATCTGTCTGCTGGGCGGCTTCTTCAAAAAACGTAAAACAGCAAAAGTTTGAATTCACATCACATAAAACAGAATAAAAGGATGTCCCTTTGAGGCATCCTTTTTTCTGCTGTTGAGAAATGCGCAGCGGAAAATGCCTGAACAGGCAGCATTTTTCAAAGAAACGGGAGGAAACAAACATGGATCAGATGACCTCGGCCATCTTTGAACTGGCTGATATGGATACTCTGGCGGCGGGAAACAGTTTTCTGCACAGAAGGCATCCCCTGACTAAGTTGCTATTGACAATACTATATATCTTTGTGGTGGTTTCCTTTCCGGTAGATCACCTGAGCGGAATGATTCCTATGATTCTGATTCCCATTGTTTTATATCAGATCGCGGACATTCCTCTTCGCACCTGCTTTCACAAGCTTAGATTTGTTCTGCCTCTGGTCTGTGCGGTAGGTATCTGGAATCCGATCCTGAACCGTCAGCCGGTGATGAAGCTGGGAGCCCTGGTGGTCACGGCAGGAATGATCTCCTTTGTCACTCTGATGCTGAAGGGAATCCTTTCCCTGATTATGTCATTTCTACTGATCGCCACGACCAATATTGAAAAAATCTGTTATGCCCTGAGCATTCTGCATCTTCCGAAAATCCTGGTGACACAGACACTGATCACCTACCGTTATATCAGTCTTCTTCTTCATGAAGCAGGGACTATGTTCAATGCCTATAAGCTGCGTGCTCCGGGACAGAAGGGTGTACACATCTCTGCGTGGGGATCTTTTCTGGGACAGCTGCTTCTAAGGAGTATGGACAGGGCGAATGATCTTTTCCAGAGTATGGAGATGAGGGGCTTCCACGGAAGTTTCTATTATGCCAATGTGGAGAAGGCAGACAAGACAGATTATCTGTATTTTATCTGTGTGCTGGCAGTGATCCTG
>JAKSRN010000409.1 GCA_024403585.1 Lachnospiraceae bacterium
AGGCTGAGGAGCCAGTGGCAGAGGAAACTGAAGCAAAGGCTGAAGAATCAGTGGCAGAGGCTGTTGAAGCGGTAGCTCAGGCAGTAGTGGCAGAGGAAATAGCAGAAGATGCTGTTGAAGCAGTGGCGGAAGTAATTGCAGAGAACGAAGATAATGGGGAAGCATTTGATGAACCGGATGCAGGTGTGGCAGATGTTTCACAGGGCGTTACATCTGTGATCGATGCGCCAACAGAAGAGCTTCCGAAGATTTCAGAATCTCAGCTGTCTGCAAAAGAACAGAAAAAAGAAGAGAAGAAACGTCTGAAACAGGAAGCGGCAGAAGCTCGTGCCCGTGAAAAAGAGGAGGCAAAAGAGCAGAAGCGTCTTGAGAAAGAAGAGCGTAAAGCGAATAAGAAAAAGGGCAAAGGAAAACTGATCTTCGGCTTGCTTCTTTTACTGATCGCTGCATGTGCAGTTGTATATCTCGGATTATCTAATCGATATAAGACCGTATTCTTTGACGGAACAAAGATCAACGGTGCTGATTGCACCGGACTCACAGTCGAAGAAACAGAAACTGTAATTACCCGTCAGATGGATACTTATGATCTGAAGCTCGTATTCCGTGATGGAAAACAGGAGCTGATCACAGGCGATTCTGTAGGATTTGAGTATGTTCCGGATGGTAGTGTTCAGGAGATCAAAGATTCACAGGTACCGATCAAATGGGCATCAGCTTTCTTCCAGGAATACTCTTATGATGCAACAGCATCTTCTAAATACGATGAAGCAAAACTGACACAGACCATTACCGGACTGGAAGAGTGCAATATCGTGAATATGACACCACCTCAGGATGCGTATCTGACATTCAACGAAACAACTCATCAGTTTGAGATCGTTCCAGAGCAGAATGGTAATAAATTTGATCTTACCAGTCTGATCACAACTATTCAGGATGCAATCATCAATGGTGTAACAGAGATTGATGTAGAATCACTTGATATCTATGAGAATCCTACTATTACATCTGATAATGCAGAGCTTATTGCAAAAAGAGATGATCTGAACGGAGTAATCTCACCGGTTATCACATATACACTGCCAAACGGAACTGAAAAGGTTCTGGATAAAACTACTTTAGTTACATGGCTGGAGCATGATGAGAATGGCAATTATTCCTTCAATGAGGAGCTGTGGGGCAATAATATCGCTAACTTTGTGGAAGATCTGGCTGGAGAAGTAAATACTTCTGATTCTACCGCTGAGTTTAAAACACATAGTGGTGGAACTGTTAACCTGGAAAACTTCCTGCAGGGATGGCTGATCGATGATGAAGAAGAAGGCCGTAAACTGGCAGAGAATCTTGCTGCACGTGAGACAGTAACAAGAGAGCCGATTTATTCACAGAGAGCATTCTCTGATGTAAATAATGGCATCGGAAATACTTATGTTGAAGTGGATCTGACAGCACAGCATCTTTGGGTTGTTGATAACGGACAGGTGATCAATGAGACTCCGGTTGTATCAGGAATGATGGTATATTCCAGATTTACTCCGGAAGGAATCTATCCACTGTACGGAAAACAGCAGGGAAGATGGCTGCGTGGTGCACAGGCCGCAGACGGCTCCTATGAATATGAATCATGGGTAGACTACTGGATGCCATTCAATGGCGGAATCGGTCTGCATGATGCAAGCTGGCGTGTAGAGTTCGGTGGCAATATTTATGTTGGCGGAGGTTCCCACGGTTGCGTAAACCTGCCACACAACAAAGCTGCGGAGATCTTTGACTGGATCGAAGGTGGAACACCGATCATCTGTTATTATACCGGCGGAATCCAGCTGGCAGATGAATAATACAGTAATATAGTGAACGCTTAAAAGAAGCAGGTAATTTGGAGGAGAAACTTCTAAATCACCTGCTTTTTATGCGTTTACGGATAAACATACATCTCAGATGGGGTGACTCCCTCTTCAAGAACGATAGTTCTAAGTGGGAGTGCGAATTTAGTCTCAGTGGTGGGTTACAATCCCCCATCTGAGATGTAGCCTCCGGCG
>JAKSRN010000041.1 GCA_024403585.1 Lachnospiraceae bacterium
TGCAGGTTTTTCCGGGTATACGGAATAAACTCTACTATGAAAAGAATCTGCTGTTTCTGATGACCATGCCTTTTGAACCAATGGAAGTGGTCATGGCGAAATATCTCCAGATACTGCCTCTGGCCTATCGGATCATGGGGCTTATGGTCCTGCCTGTGTGGCTGGGTGTCGGCACCACCATCCATTTTGAAAGAGGGCTGAATACGGCTGTTCTGGTGGCCTGCCTGGTGATTCCTCTGTTTGAGATGCTGCTGATCTTCATTCTGGTGATGCTCTGGCAGATTTATATAAGGAAACTGGTGAGACAGAGTCCGGCGATTGCCATTGTTGTACCGGTGGTGTTGCTGCTCGTGGTGATGATCGTGATCGTTCTTCTGGAGATCATGTTCCCGGGACAGATCCTGTCAAGGATGGCGAGAGCCCTTGGCAACATTCTGATCTTTAACTTTGCCTGGGAGATGATGATCCAGGGAAGTCTGCTGCTGCCGCTTCTGTTTGTGGCTGTCAGCTGCGTGCTTGTCGGTATGATCTTTTCCATGGTCACAAAACAGATCTACAGAAAATCCCTTTTATCCAGATGGGATCTGGCAGGGGATGACGGATCCGGAAACCAGAGCTTCGATAAGATGCTGACCCGGCATTCGCAGGGGTGGAGCCTCTTTTTAAGAGAGCTGCGCACGATCAGGGGAAGCAGGTTTTTTGCCATTCCTTTGTTTGTTTCCTGTTTTCTGGTGCCGGTACTGGTCCTGCTGTTTTTTGCACTGCTGACCTGGCTCTTGCCAGCCTTCTCTTTGCAGGCTGAAAAAAATGCTCTCGAGACCGGCTCGATCCTGATCGGTTTTGTCAGTGCGCAGACACTGGTGGCAGGAGTGATGAACTGGGTGGCGGCGACGGCATGGTCCAGGGATGCACATGTGAGGGTATTGCTGTATGTGATGCCGTTGGAGAGTGACCAGCTTTTGAAGGCGAAGCTTGCGGCAGGCTGTTGCTATGGTGCGCTGGGATCCACGCCCTATGTGTTGCTGGCCTGTATCTGGCTGCTGGTACATAAGCATATGCCGATCTGGGGCTTGCCTCTGGCACTTTCTGTAAATGTCTGCTTTGTGATTATGACGACCAGCATTGGAATGATCCGTGAGATCTTTCATCCGAATCTGACCTGGAAAGAAGCAAGGGAACTGGTGGACCGCAAGGGAAATCTTGGATTCCTGATCGGAATCGTTGCCAGCATCCTGTTTCCGGTGCTTTTTGGCCTCTTATTCCGCTATTCGAAGGGCAGTGCATTTTCGGAACTGGTTTTCTTCCTGTTCCTTTTGCTGTTGTTGACGGCGCTGGCAGTTTTGTTCCTGATGAGCATGGATCTGAAGAAGGTCTGCCGGCCGGAGATTGCCGAAATTAAAAAAGAAAGGAAACCACTTAATTTTCTGAAAAAAATTAAAAGCAGAGTAGACACGAAACGGAAAAACATTGTATAATTTTTTGCTGTAGATTAAAAAGGACCATAAGGTCAGTTGGTTTTACGAGGAGAACGAACGTGAGAAAAGGATTTGATAATGAAAAATATCTGAAGATGCAGTCTGAGCATATCAGAGAGAGAATTTCGCAGTTTGACAATAAACTGTATCTGGAATTTGGTGGTAAACTTTTTGATGACTATCATGCATCACGTGTTCTTCCGGGATTTGAGCCGGATTCCAAGCTGCAGATGCTGCTTCAGCTGAAGGATCAGGCTGAGATCGTGGTTGTAATCAGTGCAGAAGATATTGAAGCCAATAAAGTCCGTGGCGACTACGGCATTACATATGATATGGATGTGCTTCGTCTGATCGATGCATTCCAGGAGGAGGGACTGTTTGTAGGAAGTGTATGTCTTACAAGATGGGCAAATCAGCCATCCGCAGAGCTCTTCCGCAAGAAACTGCAGCAGATGGGAATCCGTTCCTACCGTCACTACAGCATCCCGGGTTATCCAACCGATGTTGTTCGTATCGTAAGTGATCAGGGATACGGAAAGAATGAGTATATTGAGACAGAGCGTCCACTGGTAGTAATCACTGCACCTGGACCTGGTTCCGGAAAGATGGCAACCTGTCTGTCCCAGCTCTACCATGAGTATAAGAGAGGTGTAAAAGCAGGTTATGCGAAGTTTGAGACCTTCCCAATCTGGAACCTGGAGCTGAAACATCCGGTTAACCTGGCTTACGAGGCTGCTACAGCAGACCTGAACGATCTGAACATGATCGATCCTTTCCATCTGAATGCATATGGAGAGACAACTGTCAACTATAACCGTGATATTGAGATCTTCCCTGTTGTGAATGCTATGTTCGAGCTGATCGCAGGAAAGAGTCCATATAAATCACCTACAGATATGGGTGTTAACATGGCGGGCAACTGCATTTTCGACGATGAGGCTTGCCGCGCTGCTTCCAAACAGGAAGTGATCCGCCGCTACTACAAGTGTATCGACGATCTGAAACGTACCGGTGAGACTAAGGACAGCAAGGAGAAACTGGAGTCCCTGCTGAACGAGGCTGGCGTACAGGTTGGAGACAGAAGAGTTGCTGTTGCAGCTCTTAAGAAAGAGCGCGAGACAGGACATCCGGCTGCTGCCATCGAGCTGGGCGACGGAACAGTCGTAACAGGAAAGACCAGTGATCTTTTAGGTGCTTCTGCTGCATGTCTTCTGAATGCCCTGAAAACTCTGGCTGGTATTGATCATGAGAGAGAGCTGGTATCCCCTAAGGCAATCCAGCCGATCCAGACTCTGAAGACTGAGTACTTAGGAAGCAGAAACCCAAGACTGCATACCGATGAGATTCTCATCGCGCTGTCCGCTTCTGTTGCAGAGGATGAGCTGGCAAAACTGGCAATGGAGCAGATTCCAAACCTGAAGGGCTGCGAGGCTCACTCCACCGTACTTCTTTCTTCTGTAGATGAGAGCCTGTTCAAACGTCTGGGCCTGAACCTGACCTGCGAGCCAAAATACGAAGAGGACGGAAGAAAATATCACAAACACTGATCTTTCTAACTTTAGAGGGACTATAGATAGTCCCTCTTTATTTTTTTATTTGTTTATGTTAAATTTATAGTTAGACTGATTATATAAGGCTTCCATGTAAGTGGAAGATGTAGAAAGAAGCGGCAGAGTTTCACATGAACTATATTGTATTTGATCTGGAATGGAACCAGTGTCCCTACGGAAAGCATCGTGAGGTAAAGGGACTGCCTTTCGAGATTATTGAAATCGGAGCAGTAAAACTGAATAGCAACAGAGAGATCGTAGATCAGTTTCACAGGGTGGTTCGTCCGGTGGTTTATCCGACACTGCATTTCAGAACCAGAGAGATTGTGCACATGGATAAGGCAACACTGCAGAACGGTGTGCATTTTAAACAGGCGATCCGTGAATTCCTGTCCTGGTGTGGTCCGGATTCTTTTTTCTGTACCTGGGGTTCCATCGATCTGGTGGAGCTGCAGCGTAACATGAAGTATTATCATTGCCTGAACCTTCTGAAAGGACCTCTTCATTATTATGATGTGCAGAAGCTTTTTGCCATCAGCTATGAGACCATGAAGAGCCGTCGTTCTCTGGAGTATGGCATTGATTATCTGAAGCTGGAAAAGAACCTGGATTTCCACAGAGCCCTTTCGGATGCCATGTATACCGCATGGATCTTCCAGACCATCGATATGGATGTGGTTCTGGCTTACGATTCTATCGATGTATATCAGAATCCAAAGCAGAAGAAGGATGAGATCCACGCTGTTTATAACGGCTATACAAAATTTATATCCCGGGAGTTCAGCTTCAAGGAAGAGGCGATGATGGACCGCGAAGTGTCCGCAACCCATTGCTGTCTCTGCGGAAAGAACTCCAGAAAGAAGCTTCGCTGGTTTTCTGTAAATGCTAAAAATTACTACTGTGTAGCGATCTGTCCGGTGCATGGATACATGCTGGGCAAGATTCGCATGAAGCGTACAGACGAAGGAAAAGTCTATGCAGTGAAGACCATTAAGGTCTCCAGCGAGATGGAAGCTGCGGAAATCCGCCTGAAAAAGGATGCTTTACGGGAAAAACGCAGAAAAAAACGCCATGAATGACTTGACAAGCAGAATATCTGTGATATAATAACGCCGTCTATAGAAAAGGCTATGACGGAGACAGTAAGTTGTTTGTGAACGTCCCAGCGATCCGGAGCGGGTGTGAGTCCGGAACCAGTAAGAACAACCGAATATCCCTCCTGAGCTGCCGGCTGAAATATTTTAGAGTAAGTTATGGCCGTAGGTCCTGCGTTACGGGACGGCATATGTTGGTATGTAACAGGTGGTATAAACGAATGGTAATGAGCATTTGTCCTTTTACGGGCGAATGCTCTCTTTTTTTTATGATAATCGCCGCAAAGCGGGCGAAAGCCGGGCATGCAGAGCATGGACGGGATTTCGCACATTTGGCGGCGTAACAAAAACCGAGATGGAGAGGCAGGGACTGCCTCGGGAATCGAGGTTTTTGGAGCAATGCGAAAGCTTTGGAAAAGCGGAGCAGTGCGTATGATCATAAAAAAATCAAAAAACAAAGTTTATTTATAGAAGAACCTGCAAATTGATTTGCGTTAGCTACGCAAAAAGGAGGTAACTATGTATCAGAAAGTCGACAGCAATCTTAATTTTGTTGAACGCGAGAAAAAAACTGAGCAGTTCTGGAAAGAGAATGATATCTTCCAGAAGAGTATGAAAGCACGTGTAGATGGTCCGGAGTATACATTCTATGACGGACCTCCAACAGCAAACGGTAAACCACACATCGGTCATGTACTGACCCGTGTAATCAAGGATATGATTCCAAGATACCGTACAATGAAGGGCTACATGGTTCCAAGAAAAGCCGGATGGGATACTCACGGACTTCCTGTAGAGCTGGAAGTTGAGAAGAAACTTGGTCTGAACGGTAAAGAGCAGATCGAGGAGTACGGTATGGAGCCTTTCATCAAAGAGTGTAAGGAAAGCGTTTGGAAATACAAAGGTATGTGGGAGGATTTCTCCGGCACCGTTGGTTTCTGGGCTGATATGGATAATCCATACGTTACTTACGACAACAACTTCATCGAGTCCGAGTGGTGGGCACTGAAAGAGATCTGGAACAAGAAACTCCTGTACAAGGGCTTCAAGATCGTTCCTTACTGCCCTCGTTGTGGAACTCCTCTTTCTGCACAGGAGGTAGCTCAGGGCTACAAGACTGTAAAAGAGCGTTCTGCGATCGTTCGTTTTAAAGTTGTTGGTGAGGACGCTTATTTCCTGGCATGGACCACAACACCTTGGACACTTCCATCCAACGTTGGTCTTTGTATGAACCCGGACGAGATCTACTGCAAGGTAAAAGCTATTGATGGTTATACCTATTATATGGCTAAAGCCCTGCTTGATAAAGTTCTGGGAACACTGGCTCAGGAAGAGGGACAAGAGGCTTACGAGATTCTGGAAGAGTACAAAGGTACTGATCTGGAGTACAAAGAGTATGAGCCACTGTTCACATGCGCAGGAGAGGCTGCTGCAAAACAGCATAAGAAAGGCTTCTTTGTAACCTGCGATAACTATGTAACTATGAGTGACGGTACAGGTATCGTTCATATCGCTCCTGCATTCGGTGAGGACGATGGACGTGTAGGAAGAAAATACGATCTTCCATTCGTTCAGTTCGTAGACGGCAAGGGTGAGATGACAGCTGAGACTCCATATGCAGGCACTTTCGTTAAGAAAGCTGATCCAATGGTACTCGTAGATTTGGACAAAGAGCAGAAACTCTTCTCCGCTCCTAAGTTCGAGCATGAGTATCCACACTGCTGGAGATGCGATACCCCACTGATCTACTATGCGCGTGAGTCCTGGTTCATCAAGATGACTGAGGTGAAAGAGGACCTGATCCGCAACAACAACACAATCAACTGGATTCCGGAGAGCATCGGTAAAGGACGTTTCGGCGACTGGCTGGAGAACGTTCAGGATTGGGGTATCTCCAGAAACCGTTATTGGGGAACACCACTGAACATCTGGACCTGCGACGACTGCGGACATATGCAGTCTGTAGGAAGCATTGCAGAGCTGAAAGAGCTGTCTGACAACTGCCCGGATGAGATTGAGCTTCACCGTCCATACATCGATGCAGTTACAATCAAATGTCCACACTGTGGAAAAGAGATGAAACGTGTTCCTGAGGTAATCGACTGCTGGTTCGATTCCGGTGCAATGCCATTCGCTCAGCATCATTACCCATTCGAGAACCAGGAAGTATTTGAGCAGCAGTTCCCTGCACAGTTCATCTCCGAGGCTGTTGACCAGACTCGTGGATGGTTCTACTCACTTCTTGCAATCTCAACTCTTCTGTTCAACAAGTCTCCATATGAGAACGTAATCGTTCTGGGACATGTACAGGATGAGCATGGACAGAAGATGTCCAAGTCCAAGGGAAATGCTGTCGATCCGTTTGACGCTCTTGAGACATACGGAGCAGACGCAATCCGCTGGTACTTCTATATTAACAGTGCTCCATGGCTGCCAAACCGCTTCCACGGAAGAGCAGTAAGTGAGTACTCCAGAAGATTCATGGGAACTCTGTGGAACACCTATGCATTCTTCACACTGTATGCAAATATCGATAACTTCGATCCTACAAAATACACTCTGGACTATGCACAGCTTCCGGTAATGGACAAGTGGCTGCTTTCCAGACTGGCTACCACAATCAAAACTGTTGATGAGAACCTTGCAAATTACAAGATCCCTGAGACAGCAAGATGCCTGGAAGCATTTGTAGACGATATGAGTAACTGGTATGTTCGCCGCAGCCGTCAGCGTTTCTGGGCTAAAGGTATGGAGCAGGATAAGATCAATGCTTACATGACTCTGTACACAGCTCTGGTTGAGTTCTGTAAGGCAGCAGCTCCAATGATCCCATTCATGACAGAGGATATCTATCAGAACCTGGTTCGTACGGTAAATGCTGACGCACCTGAAAGTATCCATCTGTGTGACTTCCCTGCAGTTGTAGAGGAGTGGATCGATACAGAGCTGGAGGAGAACATGGCTCACCTTCTGCAGATCGTATTCCTTGGTCGTGCATGCAGAAACAAAACAAATATCAAAAACCGTCAGCCAATCGCTAAGATGTTCATCAAATCAAGCTTTGATCTTTCAGAGTTCTATCGTGTCATCATCGCAGATGAGCTGAACGTAAAAGAGGTAGAGTTCACTGAGAAAGTACAGTACTCTATCAAACCGTTCCTGAAGACCGTAGGTCCTAAGTTCGGAAAACAGGTCAATGGTATCAGAAAGACTCTGGCTGAGATCGACGGCAATGCGGCTGTAAATGAGCTCAGAACCACAGGTTCCCTGAAACTTGACATAGATGGCAACGAAATTGTATTATTAGAGGAAGACCTGCTGATCGAGGCAACCCAGATGGAGGGTTATGCAACTGAATCCGATCAGGGTGTGACAGTAATGCTGGATACAAATCTTACACCAGAGCTGATTGAGGAGGGCTTTGTGCGTGAGATCATCAGCAAGATCCAGACCATGCGTAAAGAGGCTGGATTCGAAGTAATGGACAAGATCGCTGTCTATGCAAAGAACAATGAGAAGATCGAAGCACTGCTGAAGAACCACGAGCAGCAGATCTGTTCCGAAGTTCTTGCAGAAAAACTGACTCTCGGTGAGACTGCCGGATACGAGAAAGAGTGGAAGATCAACTCTGAGGCAGTAGTCATGGGAGTAGAGCGCCTGTAAGCGGCAGGTATTATATAGAGGAGTATGTGTAAAAATGTTAAACCCATTATTTAAGAAAGAAACTTTCAAAAAAGCGGTTCGTGACGAAGTAAAGAATCTGTTCCGTACAACAGTTGAGGAGGCAACCCCTCATCAGCTGTACCACGCAGTTGCATATGCTGCAAAGGATGTCATCATTGATAACTGGATGAAAACTCAGCAGGTTATGAATGAGAAAGATCCTAAAATCGTTTACTATATGTCAATGGAGTTCCTGACAGGACGTTACCTTGGAAACAACCTTCTGAACCTGACTGCATACGGTGAGGTAAAAGAGGCGCTGGCTGAGATGGGCATCGATCTGAACGCAATCGAGGATCAGGAGAGAGATCCAGCTCTTGGTAACGGTGGTCTGGGACGTCTGGCTGCATGTTTCATGGATTCTCTGGCAACTCTGGGCTACTCTGCATACGGCTGCGGTATCCGTTATCACTACGGAATGTTCCGTCAGCAGATCAGAGACGGATATCAGGTAGAGGTTCCTGATAACTGGCTGTCTGATGGTGGATACCCATTCGAGCTGAAGAGACCTGAGTACGCAAAAGAGATCAAATTCGGTGGATACGTTCGTGTTTCTTACAATGAGAAAACAGGACGTAACGACTTCATCCAGGAGGGATACTCTTCCGTACGTGCAGTACCATACGATCTGCCTGTAGTAGGATATGACAACAACGTTGTTAATACCCTTCGTATCTGGGATGCAGAGGCAATCAATGATTTCCAGCTGGATTCCTTCGATAAAGGTGATTATCACAAAGCAGTAGAGCAGGAGAACCTGGCTCGTACCATCACAGAGGTACTGTATCCAAACGATAACCACATGGCAGGTAAAGAGCTTCGTCTGAAACAGCAGTACTTCTTCACATCTGCTTCTGTTCAGACAGCTGTTAACAAATACAAAAAAACTCACGACGATATCCGCAAACTGCATGAGAAAGTAACATTCCAGATGAATGATACACACCCAACAGTAGCAGTAGCAGAGCTGATGAGAATCCTGATGGATGAGGAAGGCCTTGAGTGGGATGAGGCATGGGAAGTAACAACAAAGACCTGTGCATACACAAACCATACAATCATGGCTGAGGCTCTTGAGAAATGGCCAATCGAGCTGTTCTCCCGTCTGCTTCCACGTGTATATCAGATCGTTGAGGAGATCAACCGTCGTTTCTGCGAGCAGATCCGTGCTACTTATCCAGGTAACGAGGAGAAGGTTCGTAAGATGGCTGTTGTATACGATGGACAGGTTCGTATGGCTAACCTGGCAATCGTTGGTGGATATTCTGTAAACGGTGTAGCTAGACTGCATACAGAGATCCTGAAAAAACGTGAGCTGAAAGACTTCTATGAGATGATGACTGACAAGTTCAACAACAAAACTAATGGTATCACTCAGAGACGTTTCCTGATGCACGGAAATCCACTTCTGGCTGACTGGGTAACTGCTCATGTAGGTAAAGAGTGGGCTGTAGACCTTACAAAAACAAGAGGTCTTCGCGTATATGCAGATGATGAGAAGGCTCAGGCTGAGTTCATGAACATCAAATACCAGAACAAAGTTCGTCTGGCTAAATACATTCTCGAGCACAATGGCATCGAGGTAGACCCAAGATCTATCTTCGACGTACAGGTTAAGAGACTTCATGAGTACAAACGCCAGCTGCTGAACATCCTGCATGTAATGTATCTGTACAACAAGATCAAAGAGCATCCGGAGATGCCATTCTACCCAAGAACATTCATCTTCGGTGCAAAAGCAAGTGCTGGTTATGCACGTGCAAAAGCTATCATCAAACTCATCAACAATGTTGGTGAGGTAATCAACAATGACGCTTCCATCAATGGAAAAATCAAAGTTGTATTTATCGAGGATTATCGCGTAAGTAACGCTGAGATGATCTTTGCTGCTGCTGATGTATCTGAGCAGATCTCTACTGCATCCCGTGAGGCTTCCGGTACAGGTAACATGAAGTTCATGCTGAATGGTGCTCTGACACTGGGAACTATGGATGGTGCTAACGTTGAGATCGTTGAGGAAGTTGGCGAGGAGAATGCATTTATCTTCGGTCTGTCTGCTGATGAGGTTATGAACTTCGAGCAGAACGGCGGATATGATCCAATGTACTACTTCAACAATGACGCTGACATCCGTCAGGTTCTTATGCAGCTGATCAACGGTACTTACTCTCACGGCGACATGGATATGTTCCGTGACCTGTACAACTCTCTTCTGAACACACAGAACAGCAGCCAGCCTGATATGTACTTCATCCTGGCAGACTTCAAGTCTTACGCTGCAGCACAGGAAAGAGTTGAGGCTAAATACCGCAAAGAGGCTGAGTGGGCTAAGAGTGCAATCCTCAACACAGCTATGGCTGGAAAATTCAGTTCTGACAGAACTATTCAGGAGTATGCTGAAGAGATCTGGAAGATGGAGAAAATCGTTGTTAAATAATTCGGAACGCTTGTGTTTTGAATGAATAAGTTCTGTGAAGGGTCGCTTTTTACAAGCGGCCCCGAACGGCATATGGGTTTCAGATAATCAGAGGTGAAAAAACTTGGATAAGACAGAATACCAACTGAAATTGAATGAGCTTACAGAATGTGTTCAGAATCGTGAGTACCAGGCCGCATTGAAGATCGTAGGAGAAATTGACTGGAACAGAGTTAAGAGTATCCGTACATTGAGCATGGTTGCAGATATTTACGAGGTGAATCGTGATTACCGCAACTGCAAGAGAATCCTTCTTCTGGCTTATGAGAAAACAACAATCGGAAAGAACCTTCTGTTCCGACTGACTGAGATCAGCCTGAAACTGAAAGAGATGGAGGATGCCGAGAAGTACTATGAGCAGTATCTTCAGGTTGCTCCGAATGATAATGCCCGTCATCTCCTGAAGTATAAGCTCCTGAAGGCAAAAGATGCACCGATCGAGGAAAGAATCCGTTTGCTGGAAACCTACAAGGACTATGAGTATACGGAGCGTTGGGCATATGAACTGGCAGAGCTGTATCACAAAGCAGGTATGGAGAAAGAATGTATCGATGCCTGTGACGATATGATTCTCTGGTTCAGTGAGGGCAGATATGTCCTGAAGGCAATGGAACTCAAGAAAAAGCATGAAAGTCTTGCTCCTTACCAGCAGCGTCTTTATGAGAAGGTGGTTGCTGATAAACCGGAGACAGAGACTCCAAATATTATTCTTCCGGTGGCAACAAAAGCCGCTGTAGAGGCAACTTTCGCTAAATCCTCTCATGTGGATTCAAAGATTGTCCTTCAGAAGATGGATCAGGCGGGAGCTGCGATCACAAAAGATGTGACAGTAGATAACAGAGAGCAGGCAATGCCTCTGACAGATGCTGCCATCGACCGTTACTCCGTAACATCAAAAGAGTTTATCGGTAAAACAGCAAATCTTTCCCTGGAGCTGGAGAAGAGCATTCAGAATGTTTTCGCAAACCAGGAAAAAGAAGTGGTTCCACACTTCGCAGAGCCATTTGCCCCTGAAGAGACACCAGTAGAACCTGTTGCTCCAGAGGATGATCTGTCTGAGAAGAT
>JAKSRN010000410.1 GCA_024403585.1 Lachnospiraceae bacterium
CTGCATTTCAAAACGTCAGGCCCTCTATGATACTTGACGACGCCCAGGGCATCAATGCAAACCAGGTACTCGCAGTCGAGCCGTCAGGATATTTTTCTGTCAAAAGTCCCCTGCAAAAACAAAATCTCTCCGACATCCACCCAATACCGCCATATCCGTATTCTTTTTCATACGTATTAAAGGTCTGAAGACTCCACTTGATGGTATCATCAAGCCTTGATCTGATATATCCGTCATCCCGCACTTCAGTGTAATACTTCATCTCCGGGATGATAGTACTCGACATGGGATGAACGTGGGGATTGGCCGTAGAGGTAATGCTTCCGCCGCACGAAGACCATCCTATACTGCTCAAAGGCGGCACTGAAACGGGAGTATTATACGAAAGCTTAAAACTGCATTCATAATACAGGGCATCTCTCATATGATTCAAAAGATACTCTTCATGTGTGATCTCATGTAGTATTCTCACAGCGCGGACATAAGCCAGAATCCCTTCATCATCAACAGCCTTATCCGTATCAAGAGGACCGCCGTAGCACTCACACTTTGCAACAAATGTATCGTAATAGTGCTGCTCACTCTTTTTAAGAATATCCAGATACTGCACATCTTCCGTGACCGATACATACAGAGCAGTCGCGGCAAGGCACCATGCCCCGCCCATAGAGTCATATTCGAGTCCGGCACCAGTATCCTCTGACATTGAGAAAGGATATTCATTGTCCGAGTTCAGTTCGGAGTTCATCCTGCTTATTATGGGAGTAACAAATGAAATCCAATCCTCATGCCCTGCGCCCTGCTCTTTCTTTTCAGACAGGTAAGCTTTAAGAATGTAATACACAGCCTGACCGTTTAAATATGCACTGTGTCCCCCGCTGTGCATACCGTTATACCACCAGCCGCGAACAGACCATTTTCCGTCATCCACGGCATCATACAATAAACCAGATTTCTGATTGAAACTGTGACTGACTACATTCTCAATAAATGAAAGGCTCTGCCTTCTTGCTTCTGCGTCTTTTATCTTATTGGCAGCAAAGAGCATGGGAACTGCCACTGCCAATCCATTCGTCCATGAAAGAGACCCTATCTTATTGAACCTCGGTCCCTCAGCTCTGTCATATACAAAGCCCGAATACATTTTTTCTTCTTCAAGCCATGCGTTATCCCTGATCGCACCTGCAAGAAGTGTAACCGCCTTCTCTTCACACATCCCCGGTATCACTCTGGGGCTTTCGTGGAAAACAGAGTAAGTATGTAGCAGCGCCTTATATATCGCACGCTCATCCTCACCTTTGTAATCATATATTGTGATGGGAATCTCTACCGACTCACCGGATCTGATACAGAAGGAATTATCATCAGTGACAGGTTCGCGCTCCAGCACTCTGGCGGTCTGGACAAAGAGCCACGGTGCATCCTCATATCCGAGCGTATATCCCACGCTTACCCTGCCGCCATCATTTATACTGCAGCTGAAACCGCCATATTGATAAAAAGAAGCATTTGAGTTTTTCTTTACTCCATCCTCAAATGAAACAGGAAGTAATCTGCCGCCTTCACTTACCCAATACGGCGGTGCCAAAATCCCCTTAACTTTTCCGGATCCGTATACCAGGCTGACCGGTTCAGCCAGTCTGTCACTTCTGGTCATAAAGAAATCCGACTCCGGCATTCCGCCCGGATTTCTTTTTATTCTCGGAAAAGCTTTCCTTCCAGAAGATGGTTTTTCCGCTGTGTTGGTATTGTACATAAACCCCGGTATGAAGAACTTTGGTTCCACTTCGTCGATCATCAGCTTTATGTGAATAATACCTTTAAAGTCTTCTGCTGAAGTGTTTGTTATTTTGGCCAAGACCAGGATATACCCATCGTCCTCCATATCTTTACGGCAATCAAAATCCAATCCAAACTTATCACCGGAATAGTACTCACATTCTTCACTTTGCGCTCTTCTTGCCACACATATCAGATTCGTAGAAAACATCTGTGCCCCTCCACTGTACTGTTAATTTGCCTCCGACTGTCACAACTAAAGA
>JAKSRN010000411.1 GCA_024403585.1 Lachnospiraceae bacterium
GAAGTGAATTTCCCATCAGACGGTTTCTTCCATGGATTCCGCCTGCTGCCTCTCCCGCAACCAGAAGGTTCGGGATCGCGTTTGTAAATCCATCACCATTGATCTCCAGACCACCATTCTGATAATGAAGGGTTGGGTAGATCAGAATCGGAACCTTTCTCATGTCGATGCCATAGTTCATATACATACGGAACATGGCAGGAATTCTCTTTTCAATAGTGCCCTCTCCTCCGAGAAGCTCGATCATTGGAGTATCCAGCCAGACACCTTTCGCACCGCCAGGAACTTCCACTCCTCGTCCCTCTTCACACTCACGAATAACACCGGATGCGTTGACATCTCTGGTCTCAAGTGGATGAATATAAGCTTCTCCTTCTCCATTTACCAGCTGTGCGCCTACAGAACGAACTTTTTCAGTTACCAGCGCTCCCAGAATCTGGGATGGATAAATCGCACCGGTCGGATGATACTGGATGGAATCCTGATACAGAAGCGGAGCTCCTGCACGATATCCAAGCACCAGACCATCCGCAGTTGCACCATAATGATTGGATGTAGGGAAGCCCTGATAGTGCATTCTTCCTGCACCACCGGTAGCAATGACTACGGTTTTTGCTCTTGCTACTGCATAATCGCCGGTCTCCATATTCAGAAGAACAGCACCTGCCGCCTGACCCTTGTCATCTTTAATCAGTTCCACAGCAGAAGTGAATTCTACAACCGGAATACCCAGATTGATCACTTCATCTCTGACTGTTCTCATAATCTCAGCTCCGGAATAATCCTTTGCAGCATGCATTCTCTTTCTGGAAGTACCGCCGCCATGTGTGGTGACCATTCTTCCATCTTCCTCTTTATCAAATTCCACGCCAAGCTCATTGAGCCATTTGATGGCATCCGGAGCTTCCATGACCAGACGTTTTACCAGCTCTGGTTTGGCGGCAAAGTGTCCGCCTCCGAAGCAGTCGATATAGTGCTGTAACGGAGAATCATTCTCTTTATCTGCTGCCTGAATACCGCCTTCTGCCATCATGGTGTTGGCATCACCGATACGAAGCTTGGTTACGATCATAACCTTTGCGCCTGCATTGTGAGCCTCAATTGCACAGGAGGAGCCTGCACCGCCGCCACCGATGATCAACACATCAACATCATAATCTACTTTGGTAAGGTCAATATCCTCTCCCGTAAGGCGGCTGGCAGAATGCAGCATTTCCGCCAGTTCCAGCGGAGCCTTTTCCCCTTTGTTTGGTCCTACTTTGATTTCTGCGAAAGCATCCGGATTATAGTCCGGGTGAAATTCCTTTAAGAGGGCATCTTTCTCCTCTGCGCTGAGTCTTCGGATTTCTTCAGTCATACGCGCAGCTCTTGTTGCTTCCACCTTTCTTACAGATTCCATCATATTTTCAGGATATGGTGTATACATATGCTATGCCCTCCTTATTTCTCAATGTCTCTGTTGTTATAGAGTTCTTTCATTTCGGTGATCGGTTTCTGCATGATCTGTTCGATCAGTTCATCAAATGCGCCTTCATGAATTTCTTCTACACGTTTGATCAGATGCTCAGCTTCTTTTGCAATATACTTTCCTGTCAGACGTCTTGCAAGCATACCTACCATCGGATGGGAAATGCCTGCCGGACAACGTACGGAACAGCATCCGCAGCTGACACAGTCAAAGGATTCCTCTGCACATTTTTCATACTCGCCCCTCTGTGCGTAGGCAATATACTGCATGACATTCAAGCTCTGGGTACAGGCCTTGGTGCAGGCGTTGCATCCGATACAGCTGTAGATCTCCGGATATAATTCCATCATCACCTGCTGATTTGGACGAATCTCTCCGATCTCATAAGTTCTCTTATCGGTAGGAAAGAAAGGAATACTGGCAATATACATGCCGTCTTCCACCTGTGTCTGACAGGCCAGACAGGTTTTCAGTTCATTTTTCCCTTTGATTCTATATACAGTTGCACAGGCTCCGCAGAATCCGTGGCGGCAGCCACAGCCTCTTTTTAAGGTATAACCGGCATATTCCA
>JAKSRN010000412.1 GCA_024403585.1 Lachnospiraceae bacterium
TGCTGGTAGGATCTAACCCTGAGGAAGCACATCCTGTAGTAGGTATGCAGATCCGTCAGGCAGTAAAACGCGGCTGCAAGCTGGTTGTTGTTGATCCTCGTGATATCGGCCTTTCTAAGAAAGCAGATATTCATTTGAAGCTGAAACCAGGTACCAACGTTGCATTTGCAAATGGTATTATGCATATCATTATTGAAGAAGGCCTGCAGGACGAGGCATTTATCGCAGAGCGTACTGAGGGTTATGAGAAGATTAAAGAGATTGTAAAAGAGTACACACCGGAGAAGGTTGCTGAGATCTGTCACATTGATGCTGAGGATCTTAAGAAAGCTGCAATCATGTATGCAAAAGCTGATCGTGCTCCGATCATCTACTGTCTGGGTGTAACTGAGCATTCCACAGGTACAGAGGGCGTTATGTCCATGTCCAATATGGCTATGCTGGTTGGTAAACTGGGACGCGAGGGTTGCGGTGTTAACCCGCTTCGTGGCCAGAACAATGTACAGGGTGCCTGCGATATGGGTGCTTCTCCAACAGACTTCCCTGGATATCAGAAGATTCTGGTTCCTGGTGAGAATGGCGAGATGGTTCCGAATGAGCCTGTATTCGAGAAATTCGAGAAGGCATGGGGCGTAGAGCTGAACAGAAAACCTGGTACTCATGCAACAGACTGCTTCCCTAAGATGATCTCCGGAGAACTGAAAGGTCTCTACATCTACGGTGAGGATCCTGTTGTAACAGATCCTGATACAAACCATGTAATCAAAGCTCTGAAGAATGTGGAGTTCTTTGTTCTGCAGGAGCTCTTCATGACAGAGACAGCTCAGTATGCGGACGTTATTCTTCCGGGTATGTCTTATGCTGAGAAAGAGGGTACCTTCAGCAACACCGAGCGTCGTGTACAGCGTGTTCGTAAAGCAGTTGACCTCAACAAGCTGAATCCTGATTTCGATATCCGCCTGGATACAGATATCATCATCGACCTGATGAACCGTATGGGCTATCCACAGCCACAGCTGACAAGTGCCGAGATCATGGATGAGATCGCGTCTCTGACCCCAAGCTTTGCAGGTATCTCCCACGAGAGACTGGACAGCGAAGAGGTGAACGGACAGGGTCTCCAGTGGCCATGTACATCCAAGGATCACCCAGGAACAAAGATCATGCATGTCGGTAAGTTCGTAAGAGGACTTGGCTGGTTCTATCCGGCAGAGTATGTTCCTTCTGCAGAGCTTCCGGATGAGGAGTATCCGATCATCCTGATGACAGGACGTATCCTCTACCACTACACCACCCGTGCAATGACAGGAAAGACTCCTGAGCTGATGGAGATTGAAGGAAAATCCTTCATCGAGATGAACATTGTGGATGCTGACAAGCTTGGCATTGCAAACGGCGATAAGGTAAGAGTATCTTCCCGCCGTGGCTCCATCGAGTCCACAGCAAGAGTTGGCACAAAGGTATCTCCGGGTGAGACATGGATGCCATTCCACTTCCCGGATGGTAATGCAAACTGGCTGACCAATGCAGCGCTGGATAAGTATGCGCGTATTCCAGAGTATAAGGTTTGTGCGATTAAGGTGGAGAAAGCATAGGGACGCTGTCTCCGCTCCGCTTCGGTCGGCTCTTATGTGATCCACCGGATCACCCGCCTTTTGTCACAAGGAGTGTCACTTTGACACAAGGAGTGTTCGCTTTATTGCCTGGTTCTACAGCAATAACTAATTGATCACGCATAAGCATGAAGCAAAGCGGAATGCGAATGTCCGCTTTACAGAAGAGACTGCCATGGATTTTTCCATGGCAGTTTTTTAGTTGGCGAAGCAGTTTTTTTGTCAAAAAAACTAATGTATTTGATTTGGGTTTTCCAAATATGACCTGTTTTATGTGATCGGAGGACTTGATTGGAAAAAATGTTATGGAATAGGCATTTTCATGACAAAAAGAAAAGATCCGTGCTATAATCCCCTTGTTTGTGTATTTGAACACGGCAAGCATTCCCCTTCCTCAAGGTCGTAAAGACATAGGAAGGG
>JAKSRN010000413.1 GCA_024403585.1 Lachnospiraceae bacterium
TACAAGGCTCTGAAAGATCAGCTTGCAGCTGTACTGGAAGAGCTCAGAAGGATTGAAACTGCCGGAGAGGTAACAGATGAAATGCTTGAGCTGATCGAGCTTATCACGGTCACTCTCGGCGGTATGAAAGGAGACGGTGCGAATGAGTGAGACAAAAGAAAAAACTGCTCAGATTCCCGCTGTTGGCGCAGCTGGTGAGCAGTCATTTCCAAACAATATAACTGACAATAATATAGCAGAGAATGCATCGGAATTCAACGATGAATTTCCGTGGGAGGAACAGAGGCGGCTTGTCCGCCTCCTGGATCCTCACTATCTCAACACAGTATCCATGACGGAGCTGTATGAGAATGTGTACCAGAGCAAACCGCCGCTGATCGATGGGATGCTCTATCCCGGGGTACAGCTGTTTGCCGGGCCTCCCAAGCTGGGTAAGAGTTTCTTCGTGGCTCAGCTTGCCTATCATGTAAGTACAGGGACACCCTTATGGGGTTATCCTGTCCGGCGCGGGACTGTTTTATACCTTGCATTGGAAGATGATTACGGTCGCCTGCAGAAGCGTCTGTATCAGATGTTCGGTGTGGAGAGTACAGATAACCTGTACTTCTCTGTTTCAGCCGGGCAGATCGGAAATGGGCTGGATGAGCAGCTTGAGAACTTCGTAAGGGAGCATCCTGATACGGTTCTCATTATCATTGATACGCTGCAGAAAGTCCGAGAAATGGGCGGAGATAAATACAGCTATGCCAATGATTACGAGATCATTACCCGTCTGAAGAACTTTGCAGACAGCAAAGGTATCTGTTTGATACTGGTGCATCATACCCGCAAACAGCAGGCAGATGATCCCTACGATATGATCTCCGGCACCAATGGTCTTATGGGAGCTGCAGATGGTGCGTTCCTGCTGAAAAAGGAAAAACGTACTGCCAATGCAGCAACACTCGATGTGTCCGGCAGAGACATTCAGGATCAGAGGTTCTACCTGAAGCGTAATACGGAGAGGCTGATATGGGAACTTGAAAAGATAGAGACGGAGCCCTGGCGTGAGCCGCCTGAGCCTCTGCTTGCGGAGGTTGCAAAGCATATCAATGCAGAACAGCCGGACTGGGAAGGAACATCCACGGAATTCATCGAATTACTTGGGTTGGATGTTCAGCCTAATACTCTGACTTACAAGCTGAATGTAAATGCAGGCAGGTTGCTTGATGAATATCACATTCAGTATAGCAGCAGTCGAAACCATACCGGCCGTAAGGTGAAGTTCCATTATGAGCAGACAGAGTAAAGCGTGACGATGGTGACGCTCGTGACGATGTTTTTGATAGTGGGGGCGGTCTTAAAAAGACCGTCACCATCGTCACGACCGTCACGGAAGGGATGGGATAGGATATGAAAAGAAATGTTCAACTGCCCTACGAGCTGTTCGTAGCGCTTATCAAATTTCATCTGTTTCAGGATGATGACTATGCAGATGAAATTGCAACAGGCTTGGAGCAGAAGCTCGATGCGCTTGTAAGGCATGAGCTTTATGCGAAGTACAAGACTGCACCAACGGAAGAAGAACGAGAGAAGGCACGGCAGGAATACCTGGATGAACGTGGCGTTCGTGAGAGTTTCCGATGGTGATTTCTCCTTGGAGACAAACGACAGGAGCGTGGCACGCTCCTGTTTTAGGCAGACAAGGAGAAGCGGAAGATGCCCTACGGCGAAACCTGCAGGGTGTCGGGAGTAGCCCTCGGAGAGCGCAAAACCTGTTTACAGGTTGCATTTTTGATGGCTCTGCTGTCAAAAGTGCTTTTGCGTTACTCTTGACAAGAGTAACAGAACCCGCCGCCGATGCGGCGTTACAAAGGAAGTGATGTATTTGATATGATGAGAACCATCAGTGCAATGGTCGGTAAAGGATCTGTCAGCCATAACAGCCGCCAGTTCAATGCAAAGAACACGGACCCGGAACGCACTCCCCTGAATATCAATTACTGTAATGAAGATATCAGGGAGGTGTATCACCGGCTGTTCGATGATGC
>JAKSRN010000414.1 GCA_024403585.1 Lachnospiraceae bacterium
ATAATAATACCGGTGTACAGGCGGCAGAGTTTGCTGAGAGCACCGGCGAGGCATCCCTTCATGCTGCTTCTCATGCAAAGTACAGCCGTAAGCTTCATAAGTACAAAAAGGCAGAACGTCTGGAAAAGAAAGCAGACAAAACGAAAATAGAAGAAATGTTTCAGAAGTCGCTGAAGGATAATCCTGAAGCGGCTTCTAATGTTTTCAGCAGATGGAGACAGAAACAGGAAATCAAAAAAGAATATGCAGCCATGAAAGCCGGAAAGAGTGAAGCACAGGCAGCATATCGTACCGGAAGCACAGTAACATCCAGAGTCAAAAAGGAGTTTGAAGATTTCACGGCAAAGGCATTCCAATTTGTAACAGAGCATTCCCATATCATTATTCTGATTCTGGGAGCAGCGCTTCTGTTATTAGTAATCTCAGGAATGCTTTCTTCTTGTACGGCAATGCTAGGAGGAAGCGGAAACGCAGTGATCGGAACTTCTTATACTGCCGAAGATGATGACATTCTCGGTGCAGAAGCGGACTATCGTGCTATGGAAGATGATCTAAGGCGCAGGATTCGGGAAATGCAGGAAGATGATGATTACGATGATTATGAGCTTCATGTGGATGAAATCGGTCATAATCCGTGGGAGCTGGCTTCCCTGCTGACGGTTCTGTATGAAGATTATTCCAGACGAGAAGTGCAGAGAATGCTGAGACAGCTCTTTGAAGCACAGTACAGCTTATCTAGTTCTGTATCGGTGGAAACCGTGACGGAGACGAAAACTGTCCGTGTCGGTGAATCACTTGGAACTGTTACCACAAGTGGTTACTGCAACTGCCGTATCTGTTGTGGTCAGTGGTCTGGAGGACCGACGGCCAGTGGCGTTTATCCGACAGCAAATCACACGCTGGCGGTAGATGCAAGCAATCCATTTGTACCAATGGGAACGAAGGTTATCATGAATGGTGTGGAATATAAGGTTGAGGACACTGGTAACTTTGCTCGTTATGGAGTACAGTTCGACGTTTATTATGACAGCCACATCGCAGCATCTCTTCATGGTCATAAGCAGTGGGAATGCTATCTGGCAGATGACAACGGCTCCAATACCGTTGAAGTTACCACTACCCAGACACAGAGAGTGCTGAATATTACGGCAACCAATCGTACCCTTACCAGTGTAATCGCCAGCATGGATCTGACTGCGGAAGAAAGAGAACGATATCAGCTTCTTCTTCAAACCAAAGGAAATAAGCCGTATCTGTTTGAGGATGATATCTACTCTAATCCAACCAGTGATTATCTTCATTATGATATTCCGGGCGAAGCACTCACAGATGCGAAATTTGCAAAGATGATCCGTGAGGCAGAAAAATATCTGGGTTATCCGTATGTATGGGGTGGCAGTTCACCAAGCACCAGTTTTGACTGTTCTGGTTTCGTATCCTGGGTAATCAATAACTGTGGCAACGGATGGAATGTCGGAAGACAGACTGCAGAGGGCTTGCGCGGATGCTGTGATATTATCCAGCGAAGTCAGGCAAAACCGGGAGATCTGATCTTCTTCCAGGGAACTTATGATACCCCTGGTGCCAGTCATGTCGGCATTTACGTCGGTAACGGGATGATGATCCATTGCGGTAATCCAATATCTTATGCTTCGATTGAAACCTCTTACTGGCAACAGCATTTTTACTGTTTTGGTCGAATTCGTTGATAGAAAAAAGAACAGGAAGCTCCGTTCTTGGGGCTTCCGGAAAGGAGTATATATGAGCGCAAAGCTTGAAAGAATCGCTGCTGAGCGTGACAAGGCTCGCAGAAAACGTGATGAATGGGATGCCAGAGTGAAGGAACTGGAGCGTAAGTACCGTGAAGAGGAAAACTCTGAGATTCATGATATGGTTCGTGCAGCTAATCTCAATCCTGAACAGCTGGCAGAGATCATCCGTCTTGCAGGTGCAGGCAACCTGAATCCAGAAAACCTGCAGAACATGAATGGAATGGAGGAAAATGGCGAACATGATTAAGCGT
>JAKSRN010000415.1 GCA_024403585.1 Lachnospiraceae bacterium
AGTATCATTATTTTTAATACGATTTTTTTCATACGATTACTCCCCTGTATTTTCGCATGGTTCTATTGTAATCTGTTCACTGAAAAACGGCAACTGAAAATCAACGGATTTTTCCAAAATCACTATTGAAAAAACGCTGTTTAACGACTAAAATCCATAGGTAGCATTATCTGAAAAACAGCGATGTTACAAATTCCGATCGGAGGTAATACATGGATTCGATCATCAATTTATATACCACTTTTGAAGTACCAAATCTGGTCAGAGAAGTCCTTCAGGGGTACCACCGTTCAGTCCTGATCGCACTGCTGGTCATCGCAGTCCTGAACTGTTTCTTCGGTTTTCATCTTCGAAAAGTGTGGGGGATCATGGCTGGAATGTGTCTGGGTGCCGGCATTTCTGCAGGCATCTGTATCTACATTCAGAAAACAGGTACGATCCTCTATCTGGTTGTTATACTGGGAGCATTTCTTATGGGCCTTCTTGCCCTGCTCCTCTATCGTGTGGGACTTTTCTTTATCGGACTGGTTCTTGTTCCTTTTATTCTGAGCAAGCTCCTTCCCCTTCAGCAGACGGAGCATTTCTTTTTCTGGGTCCTCCTGGGTCTTATATCCAGCAGCCTGACCCTGATCTGGGAGCGCGAAACCATCAGTACCATTACTGCGATCGGAGGCGGTTTCGGTGCTGCCCGTGTTCTGATGTCACTTCAGAACCACGATTCTCTGGTCACTCTGTTCATGGCAGGTCTGGCATTCTCTATAGGAGGTATCTTCCTGCAGTTTCAGCCCTGGCGTTCCCGATCCGCCTGGAACTCAGACGAAGAACGCAGCCGGGATAAACATCGTCACAAACGACGCATGAAAAGGATCCGACGCAAGAAGAAGATGCAGCGGCGAATGGAAGCAAGAAAAAACGGAACCGGCTTCCCTAAAGCAGATTCCCACACAAAAAAGCGTCCTACTACAGAGTACATCCCTTATACAACTCAGCCAATGTATCAGGTACGAATGACCAAACCGGTTACACCGGTTTCAGAACCCCTGCCGGATATGCAGGAATTCGATATGCAGGAATTCGATCCGCAAACTGTGAATCTTACCAAATCCACTGCCCCTCTGGCCGATCCTCAGGATCTTTCCGAGATTCGTAAGATGATCTCCAAAGAAGTATCGGAACTCTATCAGGATCAGCAAGATCAAAGGCAGCAGCTGGATGCAACGCTGGATCAGCTTCTGGAAGAAGAATATCGTAATACTACCCGGCATCTGAGATAAGATAAAATGGAGGAATTGTCCACCCGGATAACTCCTCCATTTATTTTTTGAATCTTTTCTTTATAACTCTTTGTTTGAAAATCTTCTGTTTTACTGATAAAGATAGATCTGATTCGCAGGATCTTCAATATTTGTCTGATCGATCCATACATATCCTGAGTCGATCTTTTCATCAATTTCTTCGCCTGCAGCTGCCCGAAGAGCAGCGATCACAACCGCATATCCCATACTGTATGGATTCTGACTGATACAGCCATACTCTCTGCCTTCTTTGATGGCCCGGATCTGCTCTTCTCCATTATCAAATCCCACCAGTACCGGCAATACCTCCTCGTCTTTATAGACAGTAAGTACTGCATCCGTGAGATTTTCATTGGTGGCAAAGATACCATCCAGATTCGGATGGTTCTCCTTCATATCAGCAATCTGATCCGTTGCCGTAAGGAGCGGATCCTGCTCCATAACACAGACCAGATCAATATCCGGGTACTGTTCCAGTGCTTTACGAAATCCTTCTGTACGCAGAATACAGGTTTCTGTATCCGGCAGATGACTGACCAGCGCAATTCTTCCGTGCCCTTCCAGTTTCTCGCAGAGTTTCTCGCCTGCAGCCTGTCCTGCGGCCACATTATCGGTCTGGCACACTGCCGTAACCATAGAACTCTCAACACCTGTATCCAGGATCAGAACCGGAATCCCGTTGTCTCTTGCCGTTTCCAGCTGCGGTTCACAGGATTCCATCTC
>JAKSRN010000416.1 GCA_024403585.1 Lachnospiraceae bacterium
ATGATCTCCGTGAGACTCTCTCTGGTCGGCACAGACCGCATATACCGATAATATCTCTTATTCGTCTTGCAGAGCCGGTAAACATCCGAGATATCCTCTTCCATGATCCGGCGCACGTCATAATTGATACCCAGTGCCTGGATATTCAATACACTTCCCTGCTCTCCCTGCTCACTTTCATAATTAATAGCCTGACGGAACTGCGTCTCATACAGCATGCGATAGGTACCGTCCATAGCCAGCAGCTCCTCATGGGTACCCTGCTCAGCGATCACGCCATCCTTCACAACCAGGATACAATCAGCCTTCAGAATGGTAGACAAGCGATGAGCGATGACAATACTGGTACGTCCCTTCATCATTGCCTCCAGAGCATCCTGAATGGCATTCTCAGAGATGGAATCCAGTGCACTGGTGGCCTCATCCAGGATCAGGATCTCCGGATTCTTCAGGATCGTACGGGCAATGGAAAGCCTCTGCTTCTCACCACCAGACAGCTTCAGACCACGGTTACCAACCTCCGTATCATAGCCCTTCGGCTGATTCAGGATGAACTCATGGATATTGGCAATCTTACAAGCCGCCTCAATCTCCTCCATGGTCGCATCTTCCTTCGCATAACGGAGATTCTCCAGAATCGTACCATTGAAGAGGTACGACTCCTGCGTAACCACACCAATCTGCTGACGCAGATACTGCAAGTCAATATCCCTTACATCCACACCGGCAATCTTCACACTGCCGCCCAGCACATCATAAAGACGCGGAATCATATTGACAACCGTCGACTTACCGGAACCCGACGGACCAACAATGGCATACATCTTTCCGCCCGGCACCGTGAAAGTCACATCCGTCAAAAGCGGTTTCTCCTTGTCATAGCTGAACACCACATGCTCATACTGGATATCCTGCATATGCACATCCGGCTTTTCCCCATGCTCAGGAGTCACGATCGTATTCTCACGATCAAAGTAATCAAAAATACGGGTAAAAAGAGCCAGCGACCTTGTAAAGTCCACCTGAATATTCAGAAGCGACTCCACCGGACGATACAGACGGTTGATCAGCGCCACCGTAGCCGTGATCATACCGACCGTAAGCCCCGCATCAATATGTCTGATGATCAGAAGTCCACCCACAAAATAGATGAGAAGCGGCCCAATCTGACTAAACATACCCATAGCCACGAAGAAAATCTTGCCCGACCTCTGCTCCCTCAGAGAAATGCTGACTGCCTCATCATTCACCTTCTTAAAATGCTCATACTCCCTCTCCTCACGCGTGAAGATCTTCACCAGCATAGAACCACTGACAGAAAGGGTTTCATTGATGATCTGGTTCATCTCATCATTCTTAGCCTGGCTGTCAGAAGCCAGCTCCCATCTCTTTTTACCGGCACTTCTGGTCGGCAGAATCAGAAGCGGAATCACCGCCACACCCACCAGGGCCAGCTTCCAGTTCATAGAAAGCAGCGCCACCAGAGTAGTCACAACCGTCGCCAGGTTGCTGACGATACTGGATAAGGTTCCGCTGATCACACTGCTGACACCACTGATATCCGTATTCATACGGGTAATAATGTCACCCTGCTTCTCCTGTGTGAAGAAAGAATGCGGCATATACTGCAGATGATGATACATCTGATTCTTCATATCATAGATAATCCGCTGAGAGATCCAGGAATTGATATAACTCTCCAGCACACCGATCAGCTGGCTGACTGCCACCGTACAGAAAGCCAGGATCAAAAGCCTGATCAGAAGAGCCATATCCTCACCCACCAGCGCCTGATCAACAATCTTTCCGGTAATGATGGACGGAAACAGTCCAACCGTCGCCGACAACAGGATTGCAGCAAAAACAAACACAAACTGTAACCGATAAGGCTTCAGGTAAGAAAGGATGCGAAACAGCAGTTCCTTCGTCACCTTCGGCATATTTTTCTTTTCCTCGTCAGTCAGGAACCCACGGGGTCCCAGGCCTCCACGGCCACCTCCATTTCCAGCCATA
>JAKSRN010000417.1 GCA_024403585.1 Lachnospiraceae bacterium
CAGCGTTTACAGAGAGCCGGGGGTGATGGAATCCCGACAACAGCATTTGAAAGAATAACACCTGATGAGCTGCAACCTGAAATTTTGGTCTGGACGGATCAGAAGGCTGCTGAAAAGTAAAACCAGCCAGAGGATCCACTGAACCAGAAAACTAGGGAAGCCGGAGACCAACCGTTATCACATGGTGGGGCTATGTTAGTAGCCGGGGAGAAAAAAGACAGGTGGTACCGCGAGGAACAGCCCTTGCCCTGTCTGATGCTGAATATTTTACGAGGAGGACGCAAGGTATGTGTTCTATTATGAGTTACTGTGGTCAGGGGATCACACTGGAAGAGTTTAAAAAGGGTTTTGAGACAACAATTTCAAGAGGACCGGATGACAGCCGTATCGTAGAGCTGGAAGATGGAATTCTTGGTTTCCACAGACTTTCCATCATGGGTCTGACACCGGAAGGTATGCAGCCATTCGAACTGGATGGAAGCTATGTGATCTGCAACGGTGAGGTATATGGTTACCAGAAAATCAAAGAGGAGCTGGAGAAAAAATATACATTCAAGAGTGGTTCCGACTGTGAGCTGCTTCTCCCTCTTTACAAAGAGCATGGTACAGACATGTTTGCAATGCTGGATGCTGAATATGCGCTGGTTATGTATGATGCTGAGACAAAAGGCTTCATCGCAGCAAGAGATCCGATTGGTATCCGTCCACTGTACTATGGATATGACAAAACAGGCGTGATTGTATTTGCCAGCGAGGCTAAGAACCTGATTCCAATCTGTGACAAGATCATGCCATTCCCTCCTGGACATTATTACAAAGACGGCCAGTTCATTTGCTACGCTGATATGACAGCTGTTGAGAAAGTCTGTGAGGATGATCTTGAGACTGTATGTGCAAACATTCACGACAAACTGGTAGCAGGTGTGGATAAACGACTGGTTGCTGATGCAAAAGTCGGATATCTTTTATCCGGTGGTCTGGATTCTTCTCTGGTTTGTGCCATTGCTGCAAGACAGAGTGACAAACCGATCCGTACATTCGCCATCGGTATGGAGAAGGATGCCATCGACCTGAAATATGCAAAACAGGTTGCTGACTATATCGGCAGTGATCATACAGAAGTATTTATGACAAAACAGCAGGTACTGGATTCCCTGGAGAATGTCATCTATCTGCTTGGAACCTATGATATCACCACCATCCGTGCTTCCATGGGTATGTATCTCTGCTGCAAATGGATCCACGAGAACACAGACGTACGTGTTCTTCTGACAGGTGAGATCTCTGATGAGCTTTTCGGCTACAAATATACTGACTTTGCTCCAAATGCTGACGAGTTCCAGAAAGAGTCCGCTAAGAGAATCCGCGAGCTTCATATGTACGATGTACTTCGTGCAGACCGCTGTATCTCCGTAAACTCTCTGGAGGCACGAGTTCCATTCGGCGATCTGGACTTCGTTAAATATGTAATGGCCATCGATCCTGAGAAGAAGATGAACAAATACAACAAGGGTAAATACCTTCTTCGTCACGCTTTCGAGGGTGATTACCTGCCACAGGAGATCCTTTACCGTGAGAAGGCAGCATTTTCAGATGCGGTAGGTCATTCCATGGTAGATGACCTGAAAGAGTATGCAGAAAGCTGCTACACAGATGCAGAGTACGAAGAGAAACGCCAGAAATATACATTCTCCATGCCGTTCACAAAAGAGTCCCTGCTCTATCGTGAGATCTTCGAGAAATATTATCCGGGTCAGGCGGAGATGGTCATCGACTTCTGGATGCCAAACAAAGAGTGGGAAGGCTGCAACGTAAACGACCCATCTGCACGAGTACTGGCTAACTATGGTGCCAGCGGCGAATAATGCTGATGCAGCCGGTGGGAGAATTGCAGTATCCTTCCACACCAGGGCAAGAGAGCTAACAGCCCTCTTGATCAGCTGAACATTTTTTTGAGATGATGCCTTATCCTCTGCCTGCAGGGGATAGGGCTTCTGTACGATAACTTAAACT
>JAKSRN010000418.1 GCA_024403585.1 Lachnospiraceae bacterium
GCAGAAGTGCTTGCCGGCATTGACATGTATCATGCCACCGGCAATGCCGATAACCTGAAAGAGGAACTGGGAGATCTTCTGTTGCAGGTAGTTCTTCTGGCACAGATAGCAGAAGAGCTTGGCCTCTTTGATCTGAACGATGTGATCGGTGGAATCAGCAAAAAGATGATCCGCCGCCATCCCCATGTCTTCCATACAGATGATCCCAAGAACGGAGATCTGGAAAAGATGATCCGGGAGAATCAGGCAAAAGACGAGGAAGGCAACCTTCTGACCACCTGGGCAGAGATCAAGGACTGGGAGAAGAAGAGGGGAAAAATCAGTGCAGATGCCTATTTACCAGAAGCCTGGGAGCAAGTGCGTAATCTCATCAAAGCCGCAGAAGACAGAAAGTTCGGATAGACATTGACAAAACACACTATTTCAGTTTACACTATTAAAGAATTTTGCGTTATTTTTAATAAAGTTAACGGGATCTGCACTGCAGGTTCCGTTTCGTGTTTTAAAGACAACTTTTTTATGGTAATGCGACACAGTATTACATCGCAGGAGTGACAGATGGTTGAGTGCAAAGCATGTGGTCACGCTGCGGAAAGAATGCCATAGGCGTTCTTTATGTGGTGAATGTCTTTCACCGCAAAAACATTTCATTTAGGGGGATATAAAGTAATGGACAAAAAACGTAACTCGTTCTCCGGATCCATCGGTTTCGTACTTGCAGCAGCAGGTTCTGCCGTAGGACTTGGAAACATCTGGCGCTTCCCGTATCTTGCTGCAAAAGGCGGCGGCGGTTTATTCCTGGTGATGTACCTGATTCTGGCACTGACCTTTGGATACGCCCTGCTGACAACAGAGATCTCCATTGGACGTAATACCAAAAAAGGACCTCTGGCTGCATACGGTGAGATCCATAAGAAGAGCAAATGGATCGGAATCTTTGCATGTCTGGTACCAATGATGATCATGCCTTACTACTGTGCAATCGGTGGATGGGTAATCAAATACTTCATCGGTTTCCTGACAGGTGACGGACTGAACATGGCACAGGATGGCTACTTCACAGGCTTCATTACCAGTGACTGGCAGCCAATCATATTTACTCTGATCTTCCTGGCAGTTTGTACTTTTATTATTCTTCGTGGCGTAAACAATGGTATTGAGTCCATGTCACGAATCCTGATGCCTGTACTTCTGCTTCTGGTAATCATTATTGCATTCTTCTCACTGACCATCTCACATACAGATGCAGAGGGTGTTACCCGAACAGGTATGCAGGGTCTGAAGATCTTCGTGATTCCTAACTTTGAGGGAATGACAGTACAGAGATTCTTCTCCGTACTGATGGATGCTATGGGACAGCTTTTCTTCAGTCTTTCAGTTGCTATGGGTATCATGGTTGCATACGGTTCTTATGTAAAAGATGATGACAACCTGGGCAAATCCATCAACCAGATTGAGATCTTTGATACAGGTATCGCTGTACTGGCAGGTATTATGATCATCCCTGCCGTATTCGCATTCCAGGGAACAGAAGGAATGTCAGCTTCCGGTCCTGGACTGATGTTCGTATCACTTCCAAAAGTATTCGCAGAGATGGGTAGCATCGGACGTTTCATGGGAACACTGTTCTTCGCAATGGTACTTTTCGCAGCTATTACTTCTGCAGTATCCATCATGGAGGCAATCGTATCCAGCTTTATGGATGAGTTCCATATGAGCCGCCCGACTTCTACATGGCTTGAGTTTTTCATTGCAGCAGTAGTTGGTGTAATTGTATGTCTCGGCTATAACAAACTGTATTTCGAGATTACACTTCCAAACGGAGCAGTAGCACAGATTCTGGACATTCTGGATTATATCAGTAACAACCTGCTGATGCCGGTTGTAGCAATTTCCACCTGTGTACTGATCGGATGGATCCTGAAACCACAGTTCATTATCAAAGAGGTAGAGAAGAGCGGAGACAAGATGGGTCGAAAAGGCCTGTACAGTGTCATGATCAAATATATCGC
>JAKSRN010000419.1 GCA_024403585.1 Lachnospiraceae bacterium
ATGGAAATCATGCATCGTCTGGCAAAAAACAAACTTGCCATGGCTGGCCTGATTCTTGTCATTATTGAAGTTGTTCTTGCAATCATTGCCCCTGTCATTGCTCCATATGACTGGAACGCAATCGATATTTTAAATGCAAAAATGGGACCATCCAGTGCACACTGGCTTGGAACCGATGAACTTGGAAGAGATATTTTCAGCCGTCTGATCTACGGAGCAAGATATTCCCTTTCCCTTGGTATTTTCGGTACTCTGATTACAACTATAATCGGAACGATTATCGGTGCAATCGTAGGTTACTACGGTGGAACCTTTGATAACATTGTCATGAGATTTCTGGATATCATTCAGGCTATGCCTCCAATCCTTTTCAATATCGTAATTGCAACCGCTCTTGGTTCTGGTTTCATGAACACTTTGATCGCACTTGCAATCGGTGGCATTCCTGGAGCAGTACGTCTGGTACGTGGCTCTGTAATGAGTATCCGTAAGATGGAATATCTGGAATCCGCAGATTCCATCAACTGCAGCAAGATGAGAACGATCTTTGTACATGTTTTGCCAAATGCAATTTCCCCATCTATCGTAGCATGTACAATGAACGTAGCAACTCTGATCCTGACCGCAGCAAGCCTGAGCTTCATCGGACTTGGTGTGCAGGCACCTACTCCGGAATGGGGCGCTATGCTTTCTGCATCCCGTAACTTTATCCGTGACTGTCCATATATGGTATTATTCCCGGGTCTTGCAATTGCAATTACAGTCCTTGCACTGAACCTTCTGGGAGATGGACTCCGTGATGCAATGGATCCAAAACTGAAAGACTGATATCGAAGGAGGAAGAAAAATGAACGAAAAGAAAACACCATTTTTGTCTGTAAAAGACCTGGTTGTAGAATACACCTCCGATGGTCAGACCATTCATGCGGTAAACGGTGTATCCTTTGAACTGGAAAAAGGAAAAACCCTGGGACTGGTTGGAGAGACCGGTGCTGGAAAAACAACCATTGCAAAAACCATTCTTCGAATCCTTCCTGATCGTGCAGCGAAAGTAAAAAGTGGCGAGGTTCTGGTAGAAGGAACCGATCTTCTGAAACTTCCGGAGGAAGAGATGAGAAAACATCGTGGAAACCTGATTTCCATGGTGTTCCAGGATCCTATGACCGCATTGAACCCAACCATGCGTGTCGGCGATCAGATTAAAGAAGTTATTACACATCATAATGATTTTTCTGATAAAGAAGCAACTGAGCAGGCAGGAAAAATGCTGGAAATGGTAGGTATTCCTGCATCCCGTTACAGTGAATATCCACATCAGTTCTCTGGTGGTATGAAACAGCGTGTCGTAATTGCAATTGCTCTGGCTTGTACTCCGGATATCCTTCTTGCAGATGAGCCTACTACCGCTCTGGATGTTACTATTCAGGCACAGGTTCTGGAAATGATCAATGATCTGAAAGCTAAGAACAATACTTCCATGATCCTGATTACACATGACCTTGGAGTTGTTGCTACTGTGTGTGATGATGTAGCAGTTGTTTATGCTGGTGAGATCGTAGAGACAGGTACCAAAGAACAGATTTTTGACCATCCTCATCACCCATATACCATCGGCCTCTTCAATGCGATTCCAAGTATGAATGTCGATGAGGAGTATCTGCATCCAATCGATGGACTTCCACCAAACCCTGCAGATCTTCCTAAAGGATGTTCCTTTAGTCCAAGATGTCCTTATGCTACTGATGCGTGCCGTAAGGAAGGCATTATCCCAACTGTTACGACACCAGACGGTCATATTTGCCGTTGTCTGAACCTGGATAAGGTGAAAGAGGGAGGTAATCTTAGATGAGCAATACAGTAATTGAAGTAAAAAACTTATTTAAATATTTCCCAACCCCAAAAGGAATGCTCCATGCAGTAGATGATGTTTCCTTTACGATTGAAAAAGGAAAGACACTGGGTGTCGTAGGAGAATCCGGCTGCGGTAAATCTACT
>JAKSRN010000042.1 GCA_024403585.1 Lachnospiraceae bacterium
GTTTATACAATCCTGGCGCCACAGATGTCACCGATCCACTTCAACATCCTGCAGCCAGCATTTAACACAAGCGGCTACAATCTGGAGATCCTTCAGAATGATTCCAAGCAGGCCGTTGATGTTGGTCTGAAATATGTAAACAACGATGCCTGCTATCCATCCCTGATGGTTGTAGGCCAGATCATGGAAGCCCTGCTTTCCGGCAAGTACGACCTGAACAAGGTAGCTGTTATGTGTACCCAGACAGGCGGCGGCTGTCGTGCTTCCAACTACATCGGCTTTATCCGCCGTGCTCTGAAAAAAGCCGGCATGTCCCAGATTCCGGTTATCTCCGTGAACTTAAGTGGTCTGGAGGAGAACCCTGGATTCAGCCTGGACGCTAAGACTGCCCTTCGAGCTGTCTATGCAGCCGTATTCGGTGATATCCTGATGAAATGCATCTACCGCATGCGTCCTTACGAGAAGGTAAAGGGAACCACCAACAGACTCCATCAGAAATGGGAAAATATCTGTATCGAATTTGTCAGCAGTCCGAAGATTTCCTTCCGTCGCTTCAATGCGATCTGCAAGACCATGATCCACGACTTCGACAGAATCCCGATCACAGACGAGAAGAAGCCACGTGTCGGTATCGTAGGAGAGATCCTGGTTAAGTTCCTTCCGGCAGCCAACAACCACCTGGCAGAACTTCTTGAGAAGGAAGGCGCTGAGGCAGTTTGTCCTGACCTGATCGACTTCTTCATGTACAGCTTCTACAACGCTAACTTCAAGGCAAAACACCTTGGCGGAAGCAAGAAGACAGCAGTCCTCTGCAATGCCGGAATCAAAGCAATTGATATGCTTCGTTCAGCAGCGAACAAAGAGTTCGAGAAGAGTAAGCACTTTACTCCATCTGCTAATGTCAAAGATCTGGCAAGATACGCTTCACCGATCGTATCTGTAGGTAACCAGACCGGTGAGGGATGGTTCCTGACAGGCGAGATGATGGAGCTGATCCACATGGGCGTGGAAAACATCGTATGTACACAGCCATTCGGCTGCCTGCCAAACCACATCGTAGGTAAGGGTGTAATCAAAGCCATCCGTAAGCAGTATCCGAAGGCAAACATTGTGGCCATCGACTTCGATCCGGGTGCATCAGAGGTTAACCAGCTGAACCGTATCAAGCTGATGCTGTCGACGGCGAATAAGAATCTGCAGTAAAAAAAAGCTTTAGTGTAAAATAGAAGCTTTAGTGTAAAAAAGAAGTGCGTCGCCCAACCGTTCATTGGCTGTGCGACGCACTTCTTTTTAATATGATTTGATAATTGATGTGTATTTCGTTGACCCTATCGATAAATCCTGATCATTCTCAGCACCTTCACCAGCTTTGTTCCCATCGGGAATCGGCGCATCTCTTCTTCTGTGGTATGAGAAACCTTCACGTAGCTGACCATATATACCAGCATCGCCAGAACAATTGCAACACATACTGCAATAAACGGACGGTAGATCAGGCGGAAGAGCCCTTTATAAACAAGAACTGCCACAATACCCATGATCACGGATGCTGCCATCGGCTCTGCATAAGTCTTTCTGAACTCGTTCTTATGGCCAAGGTAACGCTTCATGGAGAAGGCGTTCAGCACACAATATACTACAGAGAACAGAATGTTGGCGATCATAACCGCATAGATATCCAGTCTAGGAACCAGGATCAGCAGCACAGCCAGTGCCACCAGGTTAAGACCAAGGGAAAATGCCGCATTGATCAGTGCGGTTCTCTGCTTTCCAATGGACTGCAGAACACTTCCTGTGATCGTAGCCAGCGCGGTAAATACAACATACAGGGTTCCGAACATCAGGATCTTTGCTGCCAGCTCTGAGGATGATGGGAAAAGTACACCCATGATCGGATAAGCCAGTACTGTCAGTCCCACCATGGCCGGAATGCAGATGAACATGGTCAGACGGATGGTTGTATTGATCTGCTTATTTGCTTCTTCATGATTGCCCAGTGCAAACTGACCGGAAACCTCCGGCATCAGAGCTGATGCACTTGCGGAAGCGATTGCCAGCGGAATATTGATCAGCGGAATATAGTAGTTACTGAACTCTCCATAGGCTGCTGAGATGGCATCCGCATCGAATCCATGCAGATCCTGCAGGCTGGAGTAGAGGTAACTGTCCAGATATGTGCTGGCATTGTTAATAAAGGTTGTGAAGATGATCGGTGTCACCATCAGGAAGATGATTGAAAATACCTGTCCATAGGACTCCTCTTCCTTATGGGTATCACGTTTGATCCTCTTCCGGAAGATATTGCGATTCACCAGGTACACAAACAGCATGAAGATCAGACCTGTGATCACGCCTGCTGCTGTACCCATGGTTCCGCCCACCGCACCGTAGATCGCGCGGTCTGTGCCTCCCTGAGGAGCCAGATTTTTAACCAGAAGCCAGGCAGCCAGGATACTGACGATGGCATTCATGATCTGCTCGGCAATCTGTGAGATGGATGTCGGTGTCATGTTCTGGTGTGCCTGAAAATATCCACGGAAGACACCTAGAAGGGCTGACAGGAAAATAGTTGGTGCCAGGACACGAAGGGCCGGCAGTGCATTCAGCTGATTCTGAGGCAGCAGGAAACGTCCCCCGAAAAATGCTACCAGTGCAGCAACACCACCCACTACAGCTGCATACATCAGTGCACCTCTGAATACCCTGTGTGCATTCTTATACTGCTTTAATGCCAGTCTCTCAGATACGATCTTGGATACTGCCATCGGAATACTGTAGGAAGAGATCAGGAGCAGGATGGAATAGAGGTTGCTGGCATAACCATAGTAACCCAGTCCAACGGAGCCCAGGATATCTCCCAGCGGTCTTCTGTAGAGAAGGCCGATCACCCTGGAGACCATGGAAGCGATCATCAGGATGGAAGCATTTTTTACTAATGTATTTTTCTTACTCATTGTTCTTATTCTTCTTATTCTTCTTTACTTAATCTTCTCTTTGTTCGCAAAGCGGACAGTTCCCTTTCGCCTGCCGTAAGCCCAGAAGTTCCATGCCGCCTGCTGTAAGACTAGAAGTTCCCTTCCGCCTGCTGTAAGTTTAGATATTCTCGATCTGCCAGTCGATGGGGCGGAGCCCATTGCTCTGCAGATACTGGTTGGTGCGGGAAAATGGCTTACTTCCGAAAAATCCCCTGTAAGCGGAAAGCGGACTCGGATGCGGAGCCTCCAGCACCAGATGCTTTGGATTATGGATCATTGCCTTCTTCTGCTGGGCTGGTTTTCCCCAGAGAATGAAGACCATAGGACGATCCTCTTCAGCAAGCACTTTGATCGCCGCGTCCGTAAAGTTTTCCCAGCCGATGCTCTTATGGGAATGTGCCTGATGTGCCCGAACGGTCAGCACGGTGTTCAGCATCAGAACTCCCTGACGGGCCCATTTTTCCAAATATCCGTTGTTGGGGATATAGCAGCCCAGATCATCCTCCATCTCCTTGTAGATGTTCACAAGAGACGGCGGGATGGCCACTCCAGGCTTCACTGAAAAGCAAAGGCCGTGGGCCTGCCCCTCATCATGGTAAGGATCCTGTCCCAGAATCACCACCTTCACTTCTTCCAGCGGTGTAAAATGAAAAGCGTTGAACAAATCATCTGCAGGCGGGTAGATGGTTCTGGTCTGATACTCCGTACCCACCACTTCAAACAGTTTTTTATAATAGGGTTTTCTGAATTCTTCTTTCAAGGCCTGTGCCCAGTTTCCCTGAATTGGCGGCATCTTTGCATTCCCTCCCGGTACATCTTGAACTTACAACCTTACGGATACGTCCCTGTCACGAAGATAGGCTTTCAGATCGCGGATCTCCATCTCCTTGTAATGGAAGAGAGACGCAGCCAGAACAGCATCTGCCTTTCCTTCGGTCAATGCATCATAAAAATGCTCCATGGTTCCGGCACCACCGGAAGCAATAACAGGGATTCCTACTTCATCAGCGATCGTTCTGGTCAGCTCGATGTCATAACCAGCCTTGGTTCCGTCACAGTCCATACTGGTGAGAAGGATCTCTCCTGCGCCTAAAGAATAGGCTTTTTTCGCCCACTCTACCGCATCGATTCCCATATCCACACGGCCGCCGTTTTTATAGATATTCCAACCGGAACCATCTGCTCTTCTCTTTGCATCGATGGCTACCACAACACACTGGCTTCCGAATTTCAGTGCAGCGTCTGTGATCAGCTGTGGATTCATGATTGCCGCAGAGTTTACGGAAATCTTATCTGCACCCTCACGGAGCAGCATCTTGAAATCATCCACGGTACGGATACCGCCACCAACAGTAAACGGGATAAATACATTGGTAGCAACACGGCGTACCATATCCACTACAGTTCCTCTGTTATCACTGGATGCAGTGATATCCAGAAATACGACTTCATCTGCGCCTGCTTTATCATAAGCCTTCGCGATTTCTACCGGATCACCGGCATCTCTTAAATTAACGAAATTTACACCTTTTACAACACGTCCTGCATTCACATCCAGGCAGGGAATTACTCTTTTTGTAAACATCTCTTACGCTTCCTTTCCCAGATCTGCAAAATTTTTCAGGATCTTCAGTCCCACATCGGAGCTTTTCTCCGGATGGAACTGGCAGGCAAATACATTGTCCTTCTCCACTGACGCATGGATCAGGGTGCTGTACTCTGTTGTTGCCTTAACAATGGAAGGATCTTCCGCTTTCAGATAATAGGAGTGTACAAAGTACACATACGCCTGCTCATCGATTCCCGCAAAGAGTCGGCCGTTGTTCTGCAGGTGCAGAGAGTTCCATCCCATATGAGGAATCTTCAGGCCCTCCTTGTCAGGGATCCTTACGATCTCTCCCTTCAGGATTCCAAGGCCTTCCACTCCCGGTGCCTCCTCGCTTCTCTCAAAGAGGAGCTGAAGACCCAGACAGATTCCCAGGAAAGGAGTTCCCTTGGCAACGATCTCACGGATCACAGGAACCAGTTCATACCGGTTCAGATTCTGCATACAGTCTCCGAAATTTCCTACGCCCGGAAGGATAACCTTGTCCGCCCTCATAAGTGTCTCTTTATCCCTGGTGAGAACTACTTCTTCTCCCAAAAGCTGCAATGCCTTCTCGACACTCTTAATATTACCGGCATCGTAATCAATTAATGCAATCATAGTCATATCTCCATCCTGCCGGCAGGATGCCGGCGTGTTATTATTGTATAAACCTCCACAGATCTAATGTACGATTGGACACGAGTTCCGCAGTACATCATATCATTTGATTTTAGCACACAATCTTGTACACTGTAAAGAAGTGCAAAAAAGAGGATGTCTGTACCCTCTACAAACATCCTCTTCTCACCTTTATTCTGTTTATTTGTGCTCATCAGAGTCTTTTATTCTTTCCAGAACCATATCGTATCCGTCATTGCCGTAGGTCAATGAGCGGTTTACGCGGCTGATTGTCGCTGTAGATGCACCTGTCTTTTCTGAAATATCCAGATATGTTCTTTTCTCGCGCAGCATCTTTGCAACCTCAAAGCGCTGTGCCAAAGAAATCAGTTCATTGACAGTACATATATCCTCAAAAAATGTGTAGCATTCCTCTCTGTTCTGGAGACTGAGAATAGCGTCAAACAGTCGATCCATCTCCGGAGTGTGAATATCCTTACTCATATTGCGCCCCCTTAATAAAGTATTGTATATATTTTAGCACAGGACTATAACCGAGTCAATGAAGGGCTGGGTGCGGACATTCTTCTCACAGCCAGATCCCTGGCCTCCTTAATATCCGAATCCAGCTGTTTCTTCAATTCCTCCAGCGAAGCAAATTTCTTCTCCGGTCTTCTGAAGGAAAGCAGCTGTACACGTGCCTCTTTTCCATAGAGATCTCCGCTGAAGAAAAGCAGATGGGTCTCAATCCCCATGACCTTGTTTCCCTGAACAGTGGGCTTTGTACCTACATTGCTGATTCCGTCATATTCTCTTCCATCTACCAGTGTTTTCGACAGATATACTCCTTTTGGCGGAAGCAGCTTGCTTGCTTCGGGAATCTGGTTGATCGTCGGAAAGCCAAGGGTATGACCGATATGATTGCCATGGACGATCTCACCCTTTACAGAATACGGATTGCCCAGCAGTTCTGTCACCTTCTCCATATGGCCCAGAGTCAATTCTTCTCTGACATAGGTACTGCTGATGTCGCGTCTTCCGTCCTTCTCTTTCTCTTCCACACGAATCTCAAGATTCAGCTCTTCTCCCAGCTTACAGAGCAGTGCAGCATCTCCACGGCGCTGTTTTCCAAAATGAAAATCCTTGCCGATCACGAGAGATCTGGCATGCATCTTCCCGATCAGGATCTCTTTGACAAAGTCCTCCGGTTCCATGTTTTTGATCTCATCTGTAAAGGGACATTCCACCAGATAGTCCAGTCCCATCTTTTCCAGTTTTAACCTGCGTTCCTCATTAGTCATAAGGAGCAGATGTCTGCTCATACCCAGTTTCACCTGAGGAGACACATCAAAGGTAAAGACTGCTGTTTTCCAGTCATTCTTTTCCCCGATCTGCTGCACCAGACGGATCAGCTTCTGATGTCCCTTATGGACGCCATCAAACTTCCCCAGGGTAATGACGCAAGGGGAAAGGGTATTCAGCTCTTTCAGATCAGTAATATATTTCAACTCTTTGTTCCTCTATTCTTTATCCTTGGCAGAAGTCTACTGCTCCTGCGGGGAATAAAACATTTTTTTCAGGCGGAAACAGTTTCTGTTCCCATCCTTAGCCCGTGAATAGATTCCGATAAAGACTTCCTTGGAATCATATACACGGAGAGATTCGCCCTGCTCCCAGCTTCTCTCCCCTGCCTTCTGCAGGTTAGAGGTGCGAAGGGTGTTGCCGTTGTGAGCCAGCGCATCCGCTTCTTCTGTTGTATAAAAAGCAGGCAGGTCTGCAAAGATTCGGTCCACCGGAAGAACTGCTTCTTCCAGTCTTCCCTGGTCTGCCAGTTCCTGCAATTCTGCCAGAGTCTTCGCATTCTCAAGACCAAACACACCAACTCTGCTTCTTGTCAGGTGGGCCATACAGCCTCCACAGCCAAGCTTCTCACCGATATCATTGCAAAGCGTACGGATATAGGTACCTTTAGAGCAGACTACCCGGAGTTCTACCTCCGGAAGACGGATCTCCCCGATCTCCAGTTCATAGAATGTAACCGGACGGGCCTTCCGCTCCACGGTTTTTCCCTCTCTTGCCAGCTCATACAGTTTTTTTCCGTTGACTTTCAGTGCAGAATACATGGGTGGAACCTGCATCTGCTGACCGAGAAATCCAGCCACTACCGCACGCAATTCTTCTTCCGTCACTTCAACCGGATGCTCTTCCAGCACAGTTCCACTGGTATCCTGGGTATCCGTTACTTTTCCAAGCAGCAGCACAGCCTTATATTCCTTTGTCTCATCCGTCAAAAGCTCACAGAGCTTAGTGGCACGCCCCAGACAGACAGGCAGAACACCCACCGCATCCGGATCCAGCGTACCGGTATGACCGATCTTTTTCTGTTTTGCAATTCCTCTGAGTTTTGCAACCACATCAAAAGACGTAAATTTTGGTTCTTTATATACATTGATCACGCCATTAAACATGCACTCACTCGCTTTCTGTCTGTGCAGCGATCTTACCCAGGATCTCTTCCAGAATCCCCTCCGGATCTCCCTGGACCGTGCAGCCTGCCGCACGGATATGTCCGCCGCCTCCAAAGGATTTCGCGATCACACTGACATCTGTTGTCTTTCTGGAACGGAGGCTGACTTTCCATGCACCCTCCTCCGTCTCATAGATGAAGATGGCTGTATCTACACCTGCGGTATTGCGCATCTGTGCAACAATTCCATCCATATCCTTCGGACCGATCCCGTTTTCCCTCATCAGCTCCCTGGATACTACCGCAGAGATCACAAATCCATCCAGATGCAGGCGGCAGTCAGCCAGCACAACACCCAGCATATGATTCTGTGCCCAGGTTTTCTGATAAAAAGTCTCATCGATGATCCTGGAATACTCCAGTCCCTTCTCCATCAGGGCAGCGGCAACACGCATAGTCTCAGGAGAAGTGCAGGTATACTGAAATACACCTGTGTCATGAACAATACCAAGATACAGAGCCTCTGCACAATTCTTGCTCACCTTCTCCGGATCCAGAAAACGCCATACCACTTCACTGGCAGAACTGGCATCCGGATCATTGAACTTCCAGGTAAATGCTGCCTCATTGGTCCTGTGATGATCAAAGCATAGGGTTTTCCCTGCTTTATTCACACAGGCACCCGCCACACCGATCCTGTCAATGCTGCTGATGTCATTGAGGATCAGAAGATCCGGGATCTCAGATTCATCATATTCTGTTCTGATCGCATCGATTCCCTTCAAGAAAGAGAATTCTGCCTTTGGACTCTCCAGGTAGACCTGCAGCTGCAGATCAGGATAGTTTTCCTTCAAATACGTATACAGACCCAGACAGGAACCGATACAGTCTCCGTCCGGATGCATATGACCGGCGATCGCAACACGATTGACTCCCTTAAGGAATTCGGAAATGTTCATATCAGTCTTCCTCTTCTTCGTCGAATTCATCCTCTTCAAACTCGTCCTCATCGAACTCGTCTTCTTCCGCATCCTCTTCCTCAGTACGTTCTTTGGAACGAACCTCATCGATCAGGCTTGCCATGTGAACACCATACTCAATGGACTCATCCAGAGTAAAGAAGAGCTCCGGTGTATTTCTCAGATTCAGGTTCTTTGCAAGCATACGGCGGATATAACCCACAGCGCTCTTCAGACCTGCGATCGTATCATCTTTTGCCTGATCACTTCCCAGAACGCTGATGTATACCTTACATGTTTTCAGATCCGGTGCAACCTCTGCTCTTGTAACAGAAGTCATCATAGCGATTCTTGGATCTTTTACGGTTCGGATAATGGAGCTGAGCTCTCTCTGTACCTCTCCGTTGATCCTTGTATTTTTAATACTGTTTTTTCTCAAATTAGCTTCCTCCCGCATTGCGGTTCTAAACCTGCTTCGCACAGGAGTACCCGGTACCCCTGTGCGAGCATTTTTTTCATATAAGTTTCAATCGGGCTGATTAGCGAGGTACCTCTACCATGATGTAAGCCTCAACCATATCCAGCTCCTGAATATCGTTAAATCCGTCAAATACAAGACCACACTCGTATCCTGTTCTGACCTCTTTTACGTCGTCTTTAAATCTCTTCAGAGATGCAAGTGCACCCTCGAAGATCTGTGTTCCCTCACGGGTAATACGTACAGAGCATCCTCTCTGGAATGTTCCGTCCATGACATAGCTTCCTGCGATTGTTCCGACACCGGATGCCTTGAAGAGCTGACGGATCTCTGCATGACCGATTACCTTCTCCTCAAACTTAGGATCCAGCATACCCTTCATAGCAGCCTCAACATCCTCGATTGCCTGGTAGATGACACGATACAGACGAACGTCTACCTTCTCCTGCTCAGCAATGGATTTTGCTGTAGCATCAGGACGAACGTTAAATCCGATTACGATCGCATTGGATGCAGCTGCAAGAGTGATATCAGACTCGTTGATGGCACCAACACCACCATGAACGATCTTAACAACAACCTCTTCATTGGTGAGTTTTAACAGAGACTGTTTTACAGCCTCAACAGATCCCTGAACATCAGCCTTAACAACGATGTTCAGCTCTTTCAGATTGCCCTCCTGAATCTGGCTGAACAGATCATCCAGAGACATTCTTGCTTTTGTATCCTCAAGCATCTTGTTCTTATTCTCAGCAACGAATGTAGCTGCAATGTTTTTAGCTTCTTTATCGGAATCTGTAGACATCAGGATCTCACCTGCATTAGGAACATCACTTAATCCAAGGATCTCAACAGGTGTGGAAGGACCAGCCTCTTTCAGTCTTCTGGAATGCTCATCCATCATCGCACGTACTTTACCGGAGCAAGCTCCTGCTGCGATGTAATCACCGACACGGAGAGTACCTTTCTGGATCAGAACGTTGGCAACAGGACCTTTACCTTTATCCAGTTTTGCCTCCAGAACCAGACCACGGGCATTTCTGTCAGGGTTTGCTTTCAGCTCCATAACGTCAGCTGTAAGAAGGATCATCTCCAGAAGGTCATCAATACCCTCATGTGTTTTAGCAGATACAGGAACAAATACAGTAGATCCGCCCCAATCCTCAGGAATCAGCTCATACTCAGAGAGCTCCTGTTTTACACGGTCAATGTTTGCACCTGGTTTATCGATCTTGTTGATCGCAACGATTACCTCAACGCCTGCTGCTTTCGCATGGCTGATCGCCTCAACAGTCTGTGGCATAACACCATCATCTGCAGCAACTACAAGAACAGCGATATCTGTAGAGTTTGCACCACGCATACGCATTGCTGTAAATGCCTCATGACCCGGTGTATCAAGGAATGTGATCTTCTGTCCGTTGATGGAAACCACATAAGCACCGATATGCTGTGTGATTCCGCCTGCCTCACGGTCTGTTACATGTGCATCACGGATTGCATCCAGAAGGGATGTTTTACCGTGGTCAACGTGACCCATTACACATACTACAGGTGGACGGGTGATCATTGCATCCTCGTCCTCTTCTTCCTCCTTCAGGAGCTCCTCGATCACATCGACTTTCTCCTCCTGAGTAGCGATGATATCGTAGCTGAGGGCGATCTCTTCAGCCTTCTCAAAATCGATCTCGTTGTTAACAGTACAGATCATTCCCTCCAGGAAGAGCTTTTTGATGATCACTGCCGGCTGCATCTTCATTGCCTCAGCCAGCTCACGGATAGTCAGCTTCTCTGGGATCACGATCTCTTTGATCTCCTCTTTCTTCTCCTCTTTTGGTTTGTGAACCGGTTTCTGAAGAGCCTTTGGAAGGTTCTGATTTGGACGGCGACCCTGATTTGGTCTGTTGCCTCCTGCATGACGATCGTTGAACTTGTTATCTCTTAAGCTGTCTTTTGCTTTGTCTTTCTCTTTATGGTTTGTATCTCTTGTTGGTTTTTTGATACCGAGATCCATAACCTCGCCCTGTGGTTTTCTGTCACGATCATTTTTCTGACCGAAGGAACGACTTCTGTTGTTGGTATTCTTATCGTCGTCGTCTTTACCTCTTGGGCCGTTGAATCCAGGACGTCCACCCTGTGGTCTGTCGCCAAAGTTTCTCTGTGGTCTGTCACCGAAGTTTCTCTGCGGTCTGTCACCCTGTGGACGATCTCCATAGTTTCTCTGCGGTCT
>JAKSRN010000420.1 GCA_024403585.1 Lachnospiraceae bacterium
TTATGTTTGAAGAAAGAATTGCAGCCCTTAATAAGGCAACCGAAGAGGCTCTGGCATTGAAACCAGCAAAATCTGATAAGCGTACTTATACAGTTGAGGAGATCCAGGATATTCTTGGATGCTCTCGTACTGCAGCCTACAATCTGGTGAAGAAGAAGGTCTTCCATAGTGTGAAGGTGGGCGGCAACATCAGAATTTCCTGCAAATCATTTGATGCCTGGCTGGAAGGTGATATTGAAGAATGTTAATGAAGTGCATTTGCCCTTTGTCAAGCCTGTCAATTGGTAAATCGACAAACTACCATACTTCTTTCTTTTCTCTTATGATGAGGCCAGGTCGGATAGATCTGGCCTCATTGCTTTAGAAGGGAGGAAAAATGCTTATGGCTGTAAAGAGAACCACCATCTCTGTTCCGGAGATGGGACGATGGCTCGGTCTTGGTAAGACTCGTACCTACGATGTACTCCGAGAAAATGATATCGAGACCATCAAGGTTGGCAATGGGATTAAAAAATATACAAGAGTGATTCTTGATAGCTTTGAAAAGTGGTATGCCGGACAGACTCACTACAAGAAGGTTGTGGAAGAATGTCCGATTGGAGCAAGCTTCTATCATCCGACTCCGGATCCGAGACCGGTAGATGAACAGATTCAGGCTATCTTCGGTGACCGTATTGTTTATACGGTAGAGGAAGCCAGAATGTTTCTGGTCATCAGCAGAACAGGTATGTATGATCTGGTTGGATTGAATCTGTTTCCAAGTACCAAGGTGAATAACAAGTATGTGATTCCGGCGGATCTGTTTCATGAGTGGGCAGAGAATCAGAAATTTTTCTCTTTGTCTGCTGAATATGATCTGCGTAAGGATATGATGGCTCGTTTCAAAGGCTGTTTTTTCAATCAGCAGGAAGGAACCGGAGAACCGATGAATCTGCCGGATTTAAGTGATATTACAGAGAATATTGCTGCAGAGGAGAAATCCGAAGTTGTTGAAAAAACTGTAGTGATCAAAGAGGTGCAGATTGACGATGCTACCATTCCGGTTGAAGTAGAGCTTGAAGAGGAGCATGAGGTTGAATTTGTTATGCCGGACAACGCTGAAATTGAAGCAAGACGTCTGGCGAATAATCCGGAAGCACAAATGTTGAAGCTTCTGAAGAAAGAGCAGGCACCGGTCGTGAAGCCGGAGAAAAACTATTACACCGTACAGGAAGTGGCGAAGATTTTGAATTGCCCTTCTTCTCGTGTATATCGACTGATTGATACAAAGACAATCCGCAGCAAGAAGGTTGGTCCGAGAGTTCTGATTTTTAAGAAGGAATTCGATGAATGGTTCCAAGCTGGCGGAAAGTAAACATATTTTGTGAGGTGAAGAGAGATGGCATCCATTGTAAAAAGACGAAAGAAATTCTCTGTTGTCTACTCGTATGTGGATGAGAGAGGTGAGAAGCGTCAGAAGTGGGAAACATTTTCCACGATGGCTGATGCTAAGAAAAGAAAGGCAGAAATAGAAACCCAGCAGGAGGATGGAACCTTCCAGATTCCTACCTGCACCACTCTGGATGAATTATTGGAAGAATACGTTCAGACCTATGGCGTAAATACCTGGGCTTTATCAACCTATGAAGCGCGAAAGGCAATGATTGAAAATTATATCAGCCCGATCATAGGGGATATGAAGCTGACGGATATAACGCCGAGAGTTATGGATCAGTATTATCGTAATCTGCTACAGGTCAAATCCGTAGCCGTTAAGTTCCATAATCCTCGTACAGAGTTTGTAACACCGAGCCGAATCAGGGAGATTCACAAGCTGCTTAGCACTGCTTTCAAGCATGCTGTAAAATGGGATCTGATTTCCAGAAACCCTGTTGAAAATGCTACTCTGCCAAAGGAAGCAAAGAAGGAACGTGCTATCTGGACTGCAGAGAATCTGATGCATGCATTGGAAATCTGCGATGATGAGATGCTCTATCTGGCAATCAATCTTGC
>JAKSRN010000421.1 GCA_024403585.1 Lachnospiraceae bacterium
GGAAACAGATAATCGATCAGGGCAAATGCTTCCTTCATCTCCTCCAGCGTCTCCTGATTTTTCCGTTTGGTCAGGTCTGCACAAAGGATCTTGCCCTGGGCCTTCGCCTGGCTGAAGATCGTGATCAACTCCTCTGTCCGGATCTTTGGAAATACAAAGACACTGGCAAAGCAGACGATCTTTACACTCTCCGGGTAGGGTCTGTGGATGTGATCCACCTCCAGCGACCTGAGGCTACTCTTTGGATCGGTCAGGAAATGCCTCTCTCCATTCTGATCCACCAGAACGATATTCACGCCTGTCTGTATATTTTCCTGCCACACATAGTCGGGCAGAATGATCTGTTTTTCTTCAAATATTTTTCCAAGAAACTGTCCGCCCCGGTCTGTGCCCAGCACAGTCTCCAGCTGAACTCGCTTGCCCAGATGGGCCAGAACGATTGCTTCATTGGCTGCATCTCCTCCCACGGACATCCTGATAGAGTCCATAGGCAAAGAGCCTTTTTCAAAAAGATCCGGGGACGCCGGATGGGCCAGCACATCGATGATAGCCGCTCCGATCACCAGGATTTCCGGTTTCCCTTCCATACTATTCACTCCTTCTCGGCTTCCTCCGGAATTGCCTTCATACGTACCTGAAGGACACGTCGACGGGACACACGGGTAACGACACCCTCATAGATGCCAACCTTAAATTTGTCACCAACCTTCGGAAGAGTAGGCATTTTCTCCTGGACAAGACCGCTGACGGAGTTGGAATCCACCTCTTCGTCATCCGGAATCTCCAGTTCTTCGAAAAGATCGTTGACAGAAGCACTTCCCATTACCAGCCAGGAGCCGTCTTCGCATTTCACAAAATCAGAGGTCTCCTCATCATGCTCATCCCAGATCTCGCCTACCAGCTCCTCCAGAATATCCTCCATGGTGATGATACCTTCTGTTCCGCCGTACTCATCCACAACTACTGCCATATGCTGGTGGTTGTCGCGTAGGGTACGAAGCAGAGATCCGATCTTTACAGAACCGGTGGTGTACAATGTCGGGTCCACCAGATGGGAAATCTCCGTATAACCTTTTCGCATGGCCTTAAAGAAATCCTTCTCATGGATCACACCGATAATATTGTCGATTGTATGATGGTACACAGGAATTCTGGAGAATCCATGTCCGATGAATATCTCTTCCAGCTCCTTCACGGTGCAATCATCCTCCACCGCGATCACATCCACACGGGGAGTCAGAATTTCCTCCACTTCAACGTCGGCAAACTCGATTGCATTTCTGATCAGCTCGCTCTGATGGGCTGTCAGGTCACCGCCGTCTTCGGCTTCCTCCACCATGGTGATCAGCTCAGCATCTGTGATTCCCTCTTCCGCATGGATCCGGAAGGGTTTTGCCACAACAGTCCGGATTCCGGTGAGGATCACATTCAGAGGTGTGAGCACGACCAGCAGCACAGAAAGAACCGGAGCACTGAATGCAGCAAATTTCTCCGGTACCTGTTTCGCCATACTTTTTGGTGTTACCTCTCCAAAGATCAGTACCACAACAGTGATCACAATCGTAGATACCGTAGGTCCATAGCCGCCATCCAGTAGTTCACAGAACAAAACTGTGCCCATGGATGCCAGGCCAATATTTACAATATTGTTTCCCACAAGGATGGTGGACAGAAGATCATCGTATTTCTCTGCCAGCTCCATCACTTTTTTTGCTGATTTGTCTCCGTCCTCTGCCTTAGTTTTCAGACGGATCATATTCAGAGAGGAATACGCCGTTTCGGATGCAGAGAAGAATGCAGACAACAGAACCAGCAGGACCATAATCGATATCATGATCACATATTTACTTTCCAGCATTGCTTTATTTAAATCCTTTCACTTCTGTCTGTGTGTATTTGGACTCGCTGATGGGTGCTCTTTCCCTTTCACCCGGGAGCAGCGATGCCATTGTGCAGAAGTTTTATATCTTAAAAATATATCATATTCAT
>JAKSRN010000422.1 GCA_024403585.1 Lachnospiraceae bacterium
AAAAGGTCTGAATAGATGAAAAAAGGAACAATATTGATCACTTTGGGGTTGTTGTTGATTGCGGCAGCATTTTCCTTAGTGGGGTACAATTTATATGAAAGCTACAGGGCTGGTAAGGCGGCTGATGCCATTATGGATGAGCTGGAAGAGATGATCGAGTCTGGTGTTGAGGATGCGTCAGAGGATGGTCAGTCGGAAGGTGATACAGCTGATGCGGAAGGGAATACTGAGGACGGAGGATCGTCTCATAAGAGCGGCAATACCTCTCCTGCAGGTGAGAATTCTGAGGAGGCTAACCTGGGTGAGCTGTATCCGGACCGAGACATGCCATCTGTTATGATTGACGGGACAGCGTATGCGGGATGGATATTTATTCCTTCGCTCAGCATGCGGCTTCCTGTTCAGAGTGAATGGAATTATGGAATGCTGGATATTTCGCCGGCGATTTATTCCGGTTCTGTTTATCAGAATAATATGATTATTGGTGGACATAGTTATATTACGCATTTCAGGGCGTTGAGGGGAATTGCACCGGGAGCAAGGGTCAATTTCTATGATGCGGAAGGGTTTGCCTATGAGTATGAAGTGGAGTATGTCATGTCTTTGAATCCGAATCAGGGATTGATTTTGTCGGATGAGGAGAAGGAGGATTGGGATCTGACGCTTTTTACTTGCAATACGGGTGGACAGACGAGATGCGTGGTGAGATGTGTGAGAGTCTGAATCTTGACATTTCTAGGTTATAATGATATCCTTTTTTATTGTAAAGGTGTTGCCGATAGACGGTTAGCCCCTTGGTTGATTATTTAAAAATAACCGCTCAAGTTTCTTAGGCTTATGGGGCGGTTATTTTTGTTTGGAACTATTTGCAAGCGTTTTCTTGAATTTCGAATTTATATACATTAACATTTGCAAGTTATAGCATTGATAATAATTACGGGAGATTAAGCTAATGAGAACAGTAGTTACAAAATTTGGAGGAACTTCTCTGGCTGATGCGGGCCAGTTTCGTAAAGTAAAAGCAATTCTGGATGCAGATCCAGACAGAAGAATCGTAGTTGCATCTGCACCGGGTAAACGTTTTTCTGATGACATCAAGGTTACAGATCTTCTGATCAAGTGTTATACAAAAGCAGCTGCTGGTTCTGATTATGAGCCGGTACTTGCAGAAATCCGTGGCAGATTTGAGGAGATTATTAAGGATCTGGAACTGGATTTTGATTTGGAGGAGCATTTTGAATATATCAGACAGAGATTGAATGGAAGACCTAACCGTGAGTTCATGGAGAGTCGTGGTGAGTATCTGAATTCACAGATTCTGGCTGCTTATCTGGGATTTACTTTTGTTGATCCGGAGTGGTGTGTTTGCTTCAATGAGGATGGTTCTTTCGATGCTGATCTGACCAGCAGAACTCTCAGTGCTGCACTGAGACCTCTGAAGAAAGCGGTTGTTGCTGGATTTTATGGTGCTGACAGAAGAGGGCATATTCGTACCTTCTCCAGAGGTGGTTCTGATATTACAGGAAGCCTCTGTGCGCAGGCTATCGATGCTGATCTTTATGAGAACTGGACTGATGTTTCCGGACTTCTGGCAGCAGATCCAAGAATCGTTGAGCGTCCTCGTTCTGTAGATTTCCTGACCTATCGAGAGCTGAGAACTCTCTCTTATATGGGAGCTTCTGTTCTTCATTCTGATGCGGTACTTCCGGTTTCCAAGAAGGGAATCCCGATTAATATCCGTAATACCAATCGTCCGGAGGATGAGGGTACTATGATCGTAAAGAAACTGCCAACAGACAGAGAGCGTGCTGTTATTACCGGTGTAACCGGAAAGACTGGTCTTTGTGTTCTGCAGGTAGAGAAGGTTATGGTCAGCGATGAGGCAGGATTTACGGCTGTTATGCTGGATATTCTGAAACAGAGAAAGATTCCATTCGAGCAGTGTCTGACAGGTATTGATACGGTTTCACTGGTTATCAGAAGCGATAT
>JAKSRN010000423.1 GCA_024403585.1 Lachnospiraceae bacterium
GGTTGATACACAGACCAAAACCATGGAAGCATGGCATACAGCTCAGCATGGTAGTCTCAGTGAAATTCACTTCCCTTCCAAGACGGGCAACCGCCTGCATAGCTGTGGCATTCATATTTCCGTCAGACAGACAGATTCCCTTAGGAGTACCACTGGTACCGCCACTATAGAGAATTACAGCTGTACGTTTCAGATCATACTTCACCTCAGGAAGACGAATATTCTGAGTACCCTTTTTCAAAAATGCCTTCCACATCAACGCATGATCCGTATTCGGGAATTTTCCGAACTGTTTAGCATTTTTCACACTCATCGCAGCTGCCAATGGCAGAGGCAGTTCCTCCTGGACTCTGGTCATCAGCACAGTTACCGGATGGTCTACCTGCTTCAGTGCTGCTTCCACCTTCTCATAGAACATATCTACGGTCAGGATCATCTTACTCTTAGAGAAATTCAGATAGAAAGTGATCTCTTCCTGAGCAGAAAGAGGATGGATCATGTTTGCGATCGCACCGATTCTGTTCAGGGCATAGAAACATACCATTGCCTGCGGAAGGTTCGGCATGCAGATGGTAACACGGTCACCCATGCGGATTCCTTCCGCACAGAAAGCTCTTGCTGCCTGCTCGATCTTCGCAAGAAAATCTTTATATTTAGTCTTCTTTCCGAACAGCTCCATGCAATACGCGTCCGGATATTGTTTTGCCACTCTCTCAACCATCTGGAACATGGTCAGTTCCGGATAGTCAACGTGGTCAACATATTTTGTCATAGTTATCCCTCTGTTTTTTCATAGTCATTATCAGGTTTCGCCCTTTTCCAAGACAAACCCACATTATTGTACTATAACGAAAATCGAATGTAAATATACTACTGTCATGCTCCCACTAAGCCCACAAAGGAACATGCAGAGAGTACCATGGGCGGTTTATCCGTGTTTTTGCTTTACAGGAAATCAGAATTTCCTGTAAAGCAGAAAAATGGACCGAGAATTTTTCTCGGTCCATGATATGCCGTTATGACAGTCGGGCTGCTATTAGATATTAATTGTAATATTTCCGCCCATTTTCTCCTCAAAATACTGGTACAGAACGTCCAGAAGCTCAACCTCTGAGTCGCCCTCACACTCGATTGTAACCTGATCACCCTTACGAACACCCATAGTAAGAAGTTTCAGTGTTTTAGATATATCAGCTGTACGATTGCCCATTGTTAATGTAGCCTTTGTATCTGGATACGCTTTTGCAATTTCAGCCATACGGCTTGCAGGACCCAGATGGATGCCATAATCGCTCTGAATAAGATAAGTAAAGCTTGTCATAGATAATACCTCCCAAAGTATCTGAATTTTTTCTCAGCTACCAGTTTAGCATAACAAAGTACTACTTGATATATCCTTTTGTTTGTATTGTATAGAAAAATTATACTTATTCTACAGGAACATCCTGGATCAGGACATCCATGATTCCACCGCAGACCATTCCTTCATCTTCTGCTGCCTCACCTGTGAGATCCACATGCTCCAGCCGATCAGTTCCCGTGCCGATCATCTGTCTTGCAATCGTAAGAACTGCTGCCTCACTGCAGCCTCCGCCGATACTTCCAAGAAGACTTCCATCAGGGTATACAATCATCTTGGCACCTGCACCTCTTGGGACAGATCCTTTTGCAGAAATAACAGTCATCACTGCCTTCGGAACATCTTTCTCAGCTGCAAGACGCTCCACAACAGAGTAATCCAGGTCAGACTGATTACGGAGACTCTTGCTGGCGTGACCTTTGCGTTTTGCACCAATAATCTCTGCCAGAATAGAAATAGCAATCTCAGGCGGAGTAATTCCTCCAATATCCAGTCCGATCGGTGAATGCAGTCTTCCAAGTGCTTCAGCAGAATAGCCTTCTTCCACAAGACCTTCCTTAACAATCGCAACTCTTCTTCTGGAACCAATCATACCAAGATAGCCTGGCTCTTCACCGG
>JAKSRN010000424.1 GCA_024403585.1 Lachnospiraceae bacterium
ACCAGAGTTTTCCGCAGTTCGGGCAGAGAATCGCAGGTCTTCTTCCGCATCTCGGGCATATCAGCTGCCCGCGTGAGTTCTGCGTTAGTTCAGCGCCGCATTCACGGCAGTATATTTCCTTGGTATATCCACAGCTGTGTCGGACAGACATAATAGTATTATTATCCTGCTGGATAATAGTCTTTTGTATGGAAAAGAGATACTCATGCGAGGGATGGGATTCGAACCCATGAACTCCTAGAGACTGCGCCCTAAACGCAGCGCCGTTGGCCGACTTGGCAACCCTCGCTCTATTTCTTCTCTATACTATTATGTGTGATGTCTAAATACTCTTTTGTATATGTCCGCGGGATACTGCCTCTTCTTTATCCAAATTACTTATAATCACATAACACATACATAATATCTATATGACTACCCTTCAGGAATACCTTAAAGAATGCGGGGCTGCAGATAGTCTGTCAGCTCTTATTCTCCTCATTGCAGAACAGGCAGTGCCAATTCGCGAGGCATTTATCAGCAATCAGAACTATGCTGACTCCAAAAACTCTTCCGGCGAGACTCAGGCAGAGATGGATACCTGGTCTGACACTCATATCACCAATACGCTTGCCGCAAGCGGACTTGTCCGTGAAGTCGCATCCGAAGAACGTGATGAGATTGTTCATCTTGTCGAGTCAGCTCCATACTCTGTGGTTATGGACCCGCTTGACGGTTCTTCCTTAATTAAGGTAAACCTCTGTGTGGGAACTATTGTAGGAATTTATGAGGGAAGCTCTCTTCAGGCAGGTAAGAATCTGAAGGCAGCATTCTATATGCTCTATGGACCCATGACAACAGTCACTGTTTCTGTCGGCAAAGGTGTTGCCATTTTCGCCCTTGATAAAGACGGCGTCTATAAGATGCTGAAAAACAATGTCAGAATTCCGGAAGGAAACCTCTACGGCAGCGGCGGAATCCGTACCGAGTGGCTTGAAAAGCATGCGAAGTTCATCAGCCGCATCGAAAATGAAGGCGCAAAGAACCGTTACTCCGGCTCATTCGTAGCCGATTTCCACCAGATTTTAACCTACGGCGGCGTTTATGCATATCCGCCGTCAGAAAAACAGCCGAATGGAAAACTGCGTCTGGTCTTTGAGGCAAATCCAATAGGATTCCTTGCAGCGCAGGCGGGAGGTGCTATCTCCAACGGTGTTTCATCCACACTTGAGATTGTTCCTGAAAAAATTCATCAGAGAACACCGATTTATGTCGGAAGCCGCGGAATGATTTCCAAGATTGAATCTATTGAATAATATTCATGACAACCCTTGCAGTCTATACTAAACCCATGGGGGGAATCGCCGGGCGTGTCCGGGTTTATCCGGATATTCTGGCATCCGTAGATAAAGCTTTGAGAAAAGCAAAAGGCGATGTACTATCAGACTTTGTGGTAACGCACATGGCAGACCGTGTGGTAATTCTTCTCGTCTATGCAGATGATAAAGAGCAGGAGGCGGCAGATGTTTTGTGGGGTGCTTTTGTTGATGCAGAATCTACGGTTAAATCCCGCAATCTTTTCAGAGCTTCGGCAAAACCGTCATTTGCTCAGATGAAAGTAGATGACGATGAGTCTGTCCCCTTCGTACTCTCTCTTGCAGCATCAGATGACCCGCAGTTCTGGAAGTTTCTCAATGTTCCTGAAACTCAGGCGGTTTCTGCGGCATCTATTCTTCTGTGCAGAACTGAAGGGCTTTTCTGCACCACGCCGGAGTTCTTGGAACTCTTTGCCGCAAAGGAGACGAATGAAAAAGGCATCTGTCCTGTAAGTCTTTGTGATGCAGCACTCGTCAGAACAAAGGTAACTCCGGTTGCAGCTCTCGGCTTTACGCTTGGAAATGGAATCCTCACAGGTCCGCTTGATTTATTTGATAATCCTGCATTCGATGCCGCACGGAAAAGGGCGTCTGAAATATACTGATAATTCATTT
>JAKSRN010000425.1 GCA_024403585.1 Lachnospiraceae bacterium
ATGATGCCTCCTATGGATGGTCCTCAGATGTATGTTGCATCTGTAGAAAGCAGTGTGAACGGTGCCGGTGTTATCGCTTATCCGGATTTCATGGATCAGGTAGCGGAACAGGTTGGTGGAGATTTCTTCGTGCTCCCTTCTTCCGTGCATGAGGTGCTGGTTATCCCTGATGACGGCAGCATCGACAGACATGATCTTGAGAGTATGGTCCGTGAGGTAAATGCATCCGAAGTATTACCGAAGGATCAGCTTTCCGATAATGTTTACCACTACGACAGTCAGGAAAAGGTATTCGAGCTTGCCGGTAAGTATGATGATCGTATGGCAGTTAAGGAAGCTGCTCAGGAATATGGTACTCAGGAGAAAGCTGATACCATGACTGTCCTTTTTGTTGAACCGAATAAGTATCCGGAAGTAAAGGAAATCGGCACTGATCTGGAATCTCTTCAGCAGGCAGTAGGTGGCAACATCGAAGTTACTTATCCTTTCGAGGAAAATGTAGGACTTATTGTAAATGAGGAAGGCAAGATCAACGGTATGCCTCTTAACCGTGCTGTCCGTGATGATGCCGGTGATGTGATGGATATTGTTGCTGGTTCCTTCCTTGTAGTTGGTCTTACCGAGGATAGTTTCGGTTCCCTCACTCAGGATCAGCTGAAGAACTTCGAGAAGGAATTCCACCAGCCGGAAGCATTTGTCAAGATGGGCAAGGGAGTGATGGCCATTCCTATTCCGGATAAGGTGGTTAAGGAGATGGAAAAGGAGCGTGCGAAGGCTCCTAAGGAGAAAGTAAAGCCTTCCAAGGGACAGGAACTCTCCTAAATCTGAATATACAAAAAGCAGGATGCAGACCTGGACTGTTTGGTAGAACATCAGCCGGGATCTGCATTTTCTGTTTTATGACAGGGGAAGGAGGAAACGATTCCCATGCAGGAAGAAGTAGAAAACCGTACCGTCAACCTGGTAATCTCTTCAACCAAGCTGACGGCGCGGGCCATTATCACAGGCTATCAGAAATTCAATGCCTGGCAGAAAAACAAGAAGGCTGTGAAGACAGCTCAGAAAAATGCTGCCTTGAAGGAAAAAGCAAATGCAAAGCCCACCGGAAAACAGACCGTTCAGGAACTGATTGGCCAGAATCAGGGTGTGCAGAGCATTGATATCGCAGCAACCGATATCAAAGGTTTTGAGAAATATGCCAACAAATACGGAGTGGATTACGCCGTAAAAAAGGATATATCTGAGAACCCTCCCCGCTATCTGGTATTTTTCAAAGCCAGGGACAATGATGCTCTGACAGCAGCATTTAAAGAATATTCTGCATCCGTGCTTAATACAAAGCAGCGCAAGCCGAGTGTGCTGAAGGAACTGCAGAAATACAAAGAACTCGCTGCCAAGCTTCCGGGCAAGGTACGAGAAAAGATTCAGGAGATCGGGCGATGAGTATCGACAGCAGAAAACTGAAGAAGCTGTTTATTCTGGCCCTTCCCTATATCATTATCGGTCTGGTAGCCAGCAATCTCGGTGAAGCCTGGCGACTTGCAACCGGTAATAATTCCTCAGAGAAAATCATGGCATTGATGGCAACCATACCTATGGCTTTCGGTAATCCATTACCGAGTATTCATCCATTTGACCTTTTCATCGGTGCAATCTGTGGCGGCGGCATCAGGCTGGCCGTCTTTTTGAAAAGCAAAAATGCGAAGAATTACAAGCACAACATAGAGTATGGTTCTGCCAGGTGGGGGACGCACAAGGATATAGAACCATTTATGGATCCGGATCCGAAGGACAATATCATCCTGACCAGAACAGAAAGTCTGATGATGAGTAACCGTCCGAAGAATCCCTACAATGCCCGTAACAAGAACGTACTGATTGTCGGAGGCTCTGGTTCCGGTAAGACCAGGTTCTGGCTAAAGCCGAACCTTATGCAGTGCGATTCAAAAAAATACCCGGTTTCTTTCGT
>JAKSRN010000426.1 GCA_024403585.1 Lachnospiraceae bacterium
TCAACCGGTCCGGCTATAACAGAAGCAGAAGAAGCTACCAGCAGCGAACACGCCAGGAACAGGGGCAAACCTATTTTTTGTAATCTTTTTTTCATATCCTGTTACCCCTTTCTCTTAATGAACAGCACACGGAATAAAACCGCCAGAGTTGTAGCTGAGGCGATCAGCAGCATCACATAAACAGCAAAATCCGTAGAATCTCCGGTCTTAACAGCTCCGCTGCGGCTCGTTTTGGAAGGTGCTGACCAGCCACTATTGGTAAAATGCACCTCCGCCTTCTTATCCTTGCTTCCGTCTAAATAGATCACCGGATCCGCCTGCAGAACGCCCTTCTCATCCTCTGTCACATAGACATCCACCTGATAAACCGTGGAATCATAAGTACTTTTCTTATTCGCTCCTGCTTCCTGGCGAATCTTGTAGTGATACGTTCCCGGCACCCCATAATGAATGGTAAATGCTCCCTCTTCCCCTGCTTTCATCCGGATCATCATCTGGTCCGGCTTCTGGAAGTCCCTGGTTTCCATATCCAGCACAAAGGTAAAGGTTTCCGATGGATTCCCACCGTCACAGCTCACGGGAATCCGCACCGTCACAGGAACAGTGGCCGCTTCCGCTTTAGACGGAAACAGCCACAGCACAAGACCACACATCAGAAGAAGCAGGAAGACGGAAAGTTTCCTTTTCTCGAATCTGATCTGCATAAACTCCTTCTCTCCTTATTATTTCTCGCTACCCTCTTTTTTACGTTTCATGACGATCGTTGCAGCCCCAAGACCGCCAAAAAGAGTAACCGCTGCGAACGGAGAAACAGCCATCACAACTCCAGTCGGGATGATACCCTGACGAGTGTTCAGATAACCTGTGGTCAGATCCTGGCTCTCGATCACACCAGCTGTATCTGCTGACTCAGTTCCCTGACAGATCGTTACTACCGGTGCCTCTGCAGTATTGGCAGCCGCCTTATAATCCTCTGCATTCTCAGTCACGGTATACTGAGTGTCTTTAGCGATACCCTGAACAGTGACCTGCTGACCGTGCTGCAGATAGAAGGTCTGCTCCAGACTTCCGTCAGTGCCTACAGTAAGGGAAGCAGGGTTGGTTTTGCCTTCATTTTCAGAGATGGTGGCATCATTGGTACCGGATACTGCATCTGCACCGGTCAGATCCACCGCATAAACAGTTCCCGGAACCGCATCCTGGATCTTCAGGGTAAATGCAAAGTACTTATCATGGGACGCCTGATTGCCTTCGACTTCTTTACGCAGGGTCAGATTGGAAGTGTCATACACATTGGTAAAGCCCTGTGGTTTCATCTCACTGGCCTCAATGTCCTCTGTACCGTTATTACCACCCATGATCAGGTCGGACTCGTTGGCATGCAGCACATAAGACTGCACCTTCAGACTGCCGTTATCATCGATCACATATACATCCACAACACGTGTGAGGTCTTCATCATTGGTCACAGCCTGGTTCTCGCCTGCCTCAGTCAGCACATAACGGTAAACGCCCGGCTCTGTGAAAGTACAGGAAGAGAAATCAATGACAGCTGTTTTCTTAGCATATTTGGAAGTAGAAGTATCCAGGTTTTTCACCAGATCACTCTCAGCATGGGCAGATGCCTGATCGGATCCGTCTCCATTTGAAAAGGCAATTGTATTGGCTTCGCTGGTACCTACACCTTTAATGGTTGGCTGTCCCACACCTGCAAGGATCTCGAATTTCTTACCTCCCAGATCATAGGTCTTCGCACTTCCCGGAACAATACTATAGGAAAATGCCACATTCGGAACCTCTGCCTCCTGATCCATCACCAGATACTTGTCAAAGCTGGTGCTGGTGCCGGCAACCGGTGTATACTGGTTGGCTGCGAGAACCGGTGTGGCGGAAAGAAGGGTTCCTGCTGTAACGAACAGGGTCATGGCTGCTGCTGCGGTATTTTTTCTGAATTTCATGTGT
>JAKSRN010000427.1 GCA_024403585.1 Lachnospiraceae bacterium
GAGTTATTTGAATCTCTGATTTTTGTTCGTTCATTAAATCTCTATATATCCTATGAATGACAATATGTATAATGGTATGAAATTCAAATACGAGATTAACAAATACAACCCGAAAAAGATGATGGGAATTCCCGCCGTCTTTTTCGCGGCTGCACTTGTTATCGTAATTATCTCATTTGCTACCTGCGGTCTGCCGGTAACGCCGGGAATTGATTTTGCCGGCGGTACTGCTGTTACCATCCATTCCGACCAGACACAGGAACAGATTGAAGCGTACTTTGCAGGTTACGACCTGAAATCCATCGACAGCGGTGTCGGCGGCAGTTATTATCTGAAGTTCGGACCGATGGACAATGCCGCAATGCTGGCCTTTAACGAGTATATCCTTGCAGGATATCCGGATGCAGGCATTGACCAGATTGGCGCATCGTTTGGTTCAACACTGCAGACACAGGCATTAATTGCCATTCTTGTTGCATTTATTGGAATGGCGGTAGTTGTCTTTATTGCCTTTAGAAAGCTCATTCCGGCGTTTACTGTCGTATTTGCTGCAGTCGCAGATATCACCATCACTGCTGCTGTGATGAATATCACAGGCATTGAACTCTCGCTTGCAACCACAGCAGCTCTTCTGATGCTTATCGGATACTCTGTGGACAGCAACATTCTTCTGACCACCAAGGTCTTAAAGCGGCAGGGTAATTCCGAGGAGAAGTTCACAGGAGCTTTCCATACAGGATTCATTATGACGTCTACGACGTTCTGTGCAATCCTTGCGATGTTTATCGTATCCTTAATCGGTCAGGTTCAGACTCTCTATACCATCTCAGCGGTTTTATTAATCGGACTTCTTTCAGACTTTGTCTTCACCTGGGCATTTAACGCGGGCGCATTGCGGCTTTACCTTGCAAAGAAGGATCCGAAAGCAAAGTACCGGAAGGAAAAAGCACCGGCTGCAGAAAAGGCTCAGCCGTCTGAGGAGAAGCAGCCTGCAAAGACAGCAAATCCCCGGCAGAATAAGCAGAATCAGCCGAAGAACAAAACTAAAAGAGGCGGTAAGAGATGAAGCAGCCGATGCAGAAAAAAGAAAAGAAAGAGTATCACGGTTTTGCAGCCATCATCCGTGACCCGAGAGTAATCATTACTCTGGTTCTTGTGGTCGCTGCGTTATGCGCGATATTTATTCCGTTCTCGGATAACTACAAGGGAACGAATCTCCAGTTCGGTCTTGACCTCGAAGGCGGTTCATGGATTCAGCTTGAGTTCCAGGCAGATGTTGTAACCATAGAAGAAACGCCTGACATCTATAAGATTGCAGAAAATCTTGGAACAGCTCTTGACTGTACGGTAAATGTCGTTGACAGGAATAAACTCGAAGTCGATAAGAAGTTCTCCGAAAGTGAACTAAGGTCAGCAGTTGATGCCGCCGGCGGAAAGTTTGTAAGTACTGAGGCTGGTGTCGGAAAAGATACAGCAGACACTATTAAGCGTACGTTAGAGTCAAAGGTCAACAGTCTAGGTACCAATGATGTCAAGGTAAACATTTTAACCGGATTAAACGGCGTTGCCCAGTATGTCCGTGTTGAAATGGCAGGCGTTGACATGCAGGAGGCACAGGAGATTGTCGGAAAGCAGGGTCTTTTCGAGATTAGAATCCAGACAACCGGCGAGGAAACAGAACATGTCCTCTATGGAGACGCAGTTATTTCTGTGCAGAATCCGTCAAAGACCACCTCAGGTGTATGGGGAGTAGGATTCTCCCTCAGTAATGAGGGTGCAGCTAAATTCCAGCAGGCATGTATTGAGACAGGCGCTACCAAGAATCCGAATGCACACAATATCAACATGTATCTGGATGGCGAAGAGGTTTACAGTGCACCGTTATCCTCTGACCTTGCAGCATCCATAGCCAAGAGTCCGGTAAATACCCTTTCCGCATCAACCGGAATGGGTGATGAGGG
>JAKSRN010000428.1 GCA_024403585.1 Lachnospiraceae bacterium
TCTGAGTTTTAACCATTTTTCTACTATTATTCCTTAACGACCAGTTGGTTCTTGCGAGGACGGCCACGTTTCCCCTTGGTGGTCTTTCGGACGACATACTCAGGTGCGCATCCCTCAGGAATCTCAAAGCCAAAGGCCTCACAGATATCGACCTGCTTGCCAACAAAGGGAGTAATGAAACCCTTGGTATTAGGATGCTCAATGTAACGAATCGGCCTCATTTCCCCGAGAACATCTGCAATGGAATCAAACTGTCCTTCAAGCTTTGTTTTCCTGATATTCCCGAGGTAACAGCCCAGGATCTGCGCAACAAACAGGATGAACAGTCGTCCGGTTTTTCCACTTTCAGACCAGTTGCGCTGTCTGTCAGCGCCCATCAGGCCTTTCATCATGCTGAAGTATTTTTCCTGTTCGTCCCGAAGCCTGTAATGGTGCTGTGCGATCATCGGATCTGCATTGATCTTCAGCGTTGTATTGGCAAAAAAGCCTGCTTCGCGTTTCTTCCTTTCAATCTTCTTCTCATCAAGTGAGAAGGTTTTTAGAAGCCGGGTGGTCTCGTTGTATTCAAGGTTGTAGTAACAGTACGCCCGCCTGATTGTTGCATCATCATCCAGTGGAAGCTGTTCCTCTAAAAGCTTTTCCAACGCCTTTTGCTGCGTTGTGACAGCAATGTCAAGATCAAGAAGCTCGCTACTCCTGCGCATCGGATCGAAATACAGGTTCAGTTTCAGCATATCCGCCTGTTTTACATTGTCCCGGCGGCCTTCGATTTGATACTCAAGATCATACTGTTTGTAATAGATTCGTTCCTTCTGGTCAATTTCCATCCCTCCGGGATGATGATCAAAGATGCCGAACGCATCGATCTCCTTACGGACATGTTTCTGACCGACTTTCGTGCCCATGATCATCGGTTGTTTTCTATCGATATAGATTTCAAGGTTGCGAATGGATTCATAACCTCTGTCCGTAATCAGGACAACATCTTTGAATCCGGCATGCTCCAGATCATGAAGAATCGTTTCCAGACTGCGGGAATCCGGCGTATTCCCGGCGAATGTCCGGTAGTAGACCGGCATGTGTCCGTCCAAAGTGTATACAACTACTTCGAGGGTCTGTGCCAATGACAGATGATCCTTGTTCTTTCCGTAACGGATATCTGACAAGGATTCACCCCATGCGCTTCGGCTGGTGGAGTCTACTGCACACAGCTCGTTGCTCCTAAGCCTTGCGGAACGGAGCTTCAGAAGATCCATCCGGTTTTGTTCCGAGATCTTCTGCGTGAGCATAGTAATGTACGGAGAAGTAAGCACTTTTGCGTATGGAGCTTTGACGATACGCTGCCAGGAAGCCAGCTGGTTATACGTATCCTTCCCGCAGAGAAGATACATCGCCAGAGTCATGACCGCATCGGTCATCTCCTTGTTTCCGTCAAAGACCTTCATGAGATCCTTCCGGATACCTGTTGTTTCGGCAATCTTTTCCAAAAGCCAGATGTCGCCATAAAGGCGGTTGTCATCCTGACTTTCGATAATAGGACGGCCGGGTTTCCGGTTTCCGGAAAGCTTCTCGATTTCACTCAGATCCCAGTCTTTTGGGAAAATCAGCTTGGAACGTTCCTCAATAGAGGCAAAAATATATGCTTTCCCCGGGATAAAGCGGTTGTTATCATCGACTGTGCCCCAGTGAATGCGGCGATATGCCCGTTTCCCGCTTTCCGGGTCTACAAAAGCCGGTTGTGTGCTGGCATAACGGTACCCCTTGTCAACGTGAATCGCAATTCTGTACTGTGCTTCAGGATCTGGTTTTCTCGACATGACACACCTCTATATAGTATAATTATACTATATGGAGACAGATTGCAATACATTGATCACCCGAAAATCCTGTATTTATGCGCGAAAGTCAATTTTAGTATAATTGTTAGTAGAAAAACATTTAAAACTCAGA
>JAKSRN010000429.1 GCA_024403585.1 Lachnospiraceae bacterium
GGCGGAATGGCATCTGCTATGAAGATGTGATTTCCATACTTGGATATGATGAAGGGACTGTCGCAGAATAGAAATGCGGCAGTCTCTTTTTGTCGACACACAATAGAGAAAAGCTCCGTAGACAACAATTCGGAGCTTTTTCTGTCTGTTCTGCAGACTCGGCGGAGCGAAAGGACAGACTTTCCCCTCAATCCTTCCTTGTTTGCTGTTTGTTTCAAGCGGTTTCCGGCCTGATTCTGTACCAGAACGGAGTGCCGACCTTGTTCTGTTCAATTCTTGCAGCAAGCTGGACGGTGTTTGCAGCCATGCAGCAGATAAGCCATTCGGAGAAAACCCTCTTCCTGCCGAATGAACTGAACCTCCGGAGGCCGAATTGCTGTTTCTGGAAGGCGAAACGGCCTTCGACCTGGATACTCCTGTTTGCTCTGACTTCAGCTCCGAACTCAGATGAGAGCTTCTCGAAGGCGATTTTCTGATACTGCTGGTGTTCCAGCTGGACTTCAAACCTCTTGTACCTGATTTTGTGATGATTCTTGATACACAGGTGTCTGTACGGACAGCTGATGCAGCCCCGATGACATTCATAGACTCTCGCAGGCCGCAGATACTTTCTGTTTGTCTTCAGCCCGGAAAAAGTGAGCTTTCTGCCGTTCCTGCAGATGAAGCAGTCATCCTTCTCAACATACGTCATGTTGACACTTCTGCCGATGTCAGACCTGTAAGATCGTGTCTTGCTGATTTCCCAGTCCTGCGGCTTGATGTAGGCCTCAATTTCTCTCTTCTCCAGTTCCCAGAAAGACTCAAGACTGTCATACCCGCTGTCGGCACAATAGATGTCATACTTCCATGACAGCCTGTCCAGTTTGCCCAGGATACTGGCGGCAGTCCGGCAATCCGTTCTGTCACAGGATATCGATGAAGCGACGATGTAGTTGGAATCCACTGCATTCTGGATGTTGTAAGCAGGTTTCAGTTGACCGTTACGCATGTGGTCTTCCTTCATTCTCATGAATGTGGCATCTGTGTCTGTCTTTGAAAGGCTGTTGCGGCCGTCCATCATCGACAGATGCTTTTTCTGCATCTCAAGTTTTGACAGCTCCTCTACGGCCTTCTCCCTGAGACGGTTGATTCTGCTTCTGTGGTGTCCTCTGCCTTTCTTTTCAAAAGGATTGAACAATCCCTGTTCTTCAATTGCGCTGACTGCCGAAGCCAGCAGTTTCTCCGGTTCTTGACTCTCCGCTTCATCCGTCTGTACCAGTCCGACTTCAGATGCCTCCTTCAGCAGGCCTCTGATTCTGGCAAGACATTTCTCCATGTTTTTCTCTGTAGAGCTCCTCCAGACGAATGTGTACCTGCCGGCCCGGCTTTCAATCTTGGTTCCGTCCTGGAACACCACTTTCTTTCCAAGTTCTCCGAGAGAGTCGAGTCTTTCCACACTCTGCCTGAAGACATCCTCAATCTGCTTCGGATTCCGTGAGATGAACCTGCTGATTGTGCTGTGGTCCAGATGCACTCCAGGACCGAACACGGCCTTCATGAACAGATCCCTCTCGACATGCTTCTCCAGATCTCTGCTGCTTGTCCTGTTGTTCATCGCTCCATGAATTAGAAGAATCATCATCCTGAAAGGCTCGACTTTCTCCTTTCTGCCCAGCCTTGTACCGAAGTCCGAATAGTCCAGATTCTCGAACAATGTGAGCAGCGCGACCTCCTCGGAGGTGAGTTCCACCGAAAAATCGAGCATGAAATCGAATGTCAGTTGTTTTCTCAGGCTGTTTAAGGTATCATTAGACATGGTTGGTTGACGGCTTCCTTCTTTTTAATTCTTTGTGGTTAAAGTAATTATATCAGAAATCAGTGCCGCAATCAACCTTTTTCTTTGTTTATTTCACTGCAGTACAAGCATTTAGATACAAAAAGGGACCATCGCTATTATGCGACAGTCCCTT
>JAKSRN010000043.1 GCA_024403585.1 Lachnospiraceae bacterium
GAACATTTTCTATTTCATTATTTGACAGTCTTTTCACATTTCCATTAAGTAATGTTCACTAAATAATGACAAAAATAGCATAATTCATGTTCCATTTTTTACAAAAAACACTTATAATAAAATAGAATATTTCTCATACTGAACATGTCCCTGCGTATATCCGATTTTAATATAGGCGTTTTAATCATGCAGGAACAGAGAATGTATTAATAAACAGGAGGGTTATAAAATGGGCAAGGAAATAGTTGCTATGCTTCTTGCTGGTGGACAGGGCTCACGTCTTTACGCACTGACTCAGAAACTGGCAAAACCTGCAGTTCCATTCGGAGGAAAATATCGTATCATTGACTTTCCTCTTTCTAACTGCGTAAACTCAGGAATCGACACAGTCGGTATTCTGACACAGTACCAGCCGCTGGTACTGAACGAGTACATCGGAAACGGACAGCCATGGGATCTGGACAGACTTTATGGTGGTGTACACGTTCTTTCACCATATCAGCAGGCACAGGGATCAGACTGGTACAAAGGTACTGCTAACGCAATTTATCAGCAGCTTGCATTTATTGAGCGTTATGATCCTGAATATGTAATCATCCTTTCCGGCGATCAGATCTGCAAACAGAACTACAGCGAGTTCCTTCAGTTCCATAAAGAGAAAAACGCAGAGTTCTCCGTAGCAGTTATGGAAGTTCCATGGGAAGAGGCTCCACGTTTCGGACTTATGGTAGCAGATGAGAACGATCGTATCAGCGAGTTCCAGGAGAAACCAAAGAATCCAAAATCCAACCTGGCATCTATGGGTATCTACATCTTCAACTGGCCAATCCTGAAACAGTATCTGACAGAGGATGAGAATGATCCTAACTCAGAGAACGACTTTGGTAACAACATCATTCCTAACCTGCTTCGTGACGGAAGAAGAATGTACGCATTCCACTTCGACGGATACTGGAAAGATGTAGGAACAATCTCCTCTCTGTGGGAAGCTAACATGGAAGTTCTTGATCCTGAGAAGAGCGGAATCGACCTGTTCGATGACAGCTGGAAGATCAAGAGCCGTACACCAGGTCTGCCTGCACAGAAAATCTATGATTCTGCAAAAGTAGTTGATTCCATGATCACAGATGGATGTAAAGTAGCCGGTGAGGTTACTCACTCCATTCTGTTCGCAGGTGTTACAGTTGAGAAAGGTGCTGTTGTAGAGGACGCTGTAGTTATGGGCGGAACTCTCATCAAATCCGGCGCAGTTGTTAAACATTGTATCATCGCTGAGAACGCAATCATCGGAAACAACGCAGTTGTAGGCGCTATGCCTTCAGGCGACGAGAAAGGTGTTGCTACAATTGGTTCCGGCGTATACGTAGGTGACGGTGCTAAGATCGGACCTAACGCAATGGTTGATGAAAACGTAAAGGATGGTGAAGAAAGATGGTAAATGTTAAGACTGACGCTCTGGGAATCATTTTCCCAAATGTTTACGATTCTCTGGTTCCTGAACTGACAAGCGAGCGTGTTATGGCATCCATTCCATTTGCCAGCCGCTATCGTATGATCGACTTTGTTCTTTCCAGCATGGTGAACAGTGATATTGAAGACGTTAAAGTAGTTGTTCGTGAGAACTACTTCTCTCTGTTAGATCATCTGGGTTCCGGCCGTGAGTGGGATCTGGCTAAATCCAGTGGCGGATTAAAACTGTATCCACCATATTCCGAGAAAGGTCTCGGCGTTTACAAAGGACGTGTAGACGCAATCTATGCTCTGACACATACATTGGAGCGCAAAAAGAAAAAATACGTTGTTATGGCAGATACCAACATCGCAACCTGCTATGACTTCAAAGATATGATCAGACAGCACATCGCTAACAAGGCTGACATCACTGTTGCATATATCGAGCAGGAGCTGCCTGAGTCTGCAAAAAAAGCTCAGAATATCGATAAAGCTGCAATCTGGTACACCTACGATATCGAAGATAACTTCGTAAAGAAGATTAACATCTGCGAGCAGTCTGACGGTGTTAAGAATATGGCTATGAACGTATTCATCTGCGAGCGTGAGTGGCTGATCAAAACAGCAAAAGAAGCTTACATGCAGGGTAAAGAGTTCTTCGAGCGTGACGTTCTTATTCCAATCCTGGATCAGCTGAAAATCTATGCTTACAAACATGAGAACTATGCTGTACGTATCTCTGATATGAAATCCTTCTTCGACGGAAGTATGGGACTTCTTGAGGGAGACAATCTGGATGCTCTCTTCGCAGGACAGACTGTATTCACAAAGACAAACGATGACAACCCAACCAGATACGTCAAAGGATCTAAAGTTAAAAACTGCATGATCGCTGATGGCTGCGTAATCGAGGGTGAAGTTGAGAACTGTATCATCCACAGACAGTGCCACATCAAAAAAGGTGCTAAAGTTAAAAACTCTATCATCTTCAGCCACGGCACAATCGAAGAGGGTGCATGCCTTGACTATGTGATTGCTGATAAATTCGTAACTGTAACAGCTGGTAAAGAGGTTGCCGGTAACGAAGCATTCCAGGTATATGTACCAAAGAATACAGAAATCTGATCGCACATTCATGAATTGTTCTTCTGTTAGTGACCAAGAGCCTGATGGCAAAAGAACAAGAACAGGGAACTGATTCTTCAGTTACTTTGAAAGAAAAATCTACAGGATATCTGCCTTTCACAGGTCAGGTATCCTGTTTTTTTGCATAAAAACACCGCTGCCACAGTGTTTCAGGCACTGGACAGCGGCGTTTTTAAAGAGATAATTTTGTTGTATGACCCTAGTCATACAATGGCAATTGGATATGACGTCTTAATACAGAAGACTTACAAGACCGGTAGTAAGAGCCGGAATATAAGTCAGTGCCAGCAGCTCAACAACCAGAACTGCAAAGAACGGAATACTCTCTTTGATAAAGTCCTTTAGCTTACATCCTGTCTCGTTACATACAACGAACATAAGCGTACCCATAGGAGGTGTCATACATCCGATGGAAACGTTGAAGATGATAACCATAAGGATCTGAACTTCATTGATACCATACTGCTGAGCGATTGGGAACAGCAGTGGAACAAGGATGATCATGATAGCGTTTCCTTCCAGGAACATACCGCAGATCAGCAGGAAGATGTTCATCAGGATCAGGAATACGTATTTGTTTGGACTGATGTGAAGCATAGCCTCTGTCAGAAGCTGAGGAATACGCTCTTTTGTAAGAATCCAGCTCAGTGCAGAAGCAGCACCGATGATCAGCATGATACCGGCTGTGGAGATAACAGTCTCTTTCAGTCCGGTGATGATCTTATCCAGACTCAGCTCACGATACAGAAGTCCAAGGAAGATAGAATATACAACGGCAACAGCACCAGCCTCAGTAGCAGTGAAGACTCCAAGACGTACACCACCGATGATAATGATCGGAAGGCACATTGGAAGGATAGAGGATTTGATGATCTTTGCTGCCTCTCCCTCAGGAAGTTTCTCGCCTTTTTTACGGGTTGGTTTGTATCCACGTTTGTGAGAGATAACAGATACACAGATCATCTCACCGGCGCAGAGAAGAATACCAACGCCGATACCGGATACGAACAGTTTACCGATGGATACGTTTGCAAGAGAACCACAAAGAATCATAGCGATTCCAGGCGGAATGATTGGTGTGATCATTGCAGATGCTGCAGTTACAACAGATGAGAAGGCTTTGCTCATGCCTTTACGCTCCATTGGAGGAACCAGAAGTTTTGCTTCCATAGCTGCATCAGCCAGGTTGGATCCGGACAGACCACCCATCAGAGTGGAAAGAAGTACGTTAACCTGTGCAAGACCGCCCCACATATGACCTGTCAACAGATCACAGAGATCCATGATTCGTTTACTAACTCCTGAGGAGTTCATGAAAATACCTGCACATACAAAGAATGGAATCGCCAGAAGGGTAAGACCCTGAACGGAAGAAGCCAAACGCTGAGCAAGGATCATTGAGCTGACACCAGGATTCAGAAGGAAGTAGCTGGCTGTTCCTGCGATAACAGAAAGCCATACCGGCACCTTCAGGAAAAGAAGTATAAGCATTAAAATGACAGGAATTGCTACTGCATTCATTCTTCATCTCCTCCTTTCAGATTCACACCTTTGATGTAACGCTGATAAGATGCCCAAAGCATGGACACGATCATCAGAACACCACCGATTGGCAGAGCAAGGTAAACATATTTGTATGGAAGACGAAGAAGCTTCGTAACCTTATTCTGCTGTACAAGCTGCATATAATAGATAAATTCCTGACTGCACAGGTATCCAAGAATCACCAGCTGGATCAGTACGTCGAAACGCTCAATGATACCACCGATTTTCTTTGGAAGAGAATCTACAAGGATCTCTACAGTTACATGTCCTGCTTTACGGAATGCCGCACCACCTCCGATGAATGTGATCCACATAAAGATCAGAGACTGCATCTCCTCCATCCAGGTGATAGGACTACGCATAATATAACGTTTTAATACTCCGGTTGCTGTCAGAATGATCAGACACACCAAAAGGATTGTTGCAACAGTCCAGTCCAGATTTCCCAGAATTGACAGTGCGCCGGAGGATTTCTTTTTATTTCCCATTACTATTTCCTCCTATTATACATAATTGCAAACACGTGCAATGGCCATCTCAATATAGCCAAGAGACTCTGACTTGGTCATCTTTCCGCTGGCGATCGCACACATCTCATTGAGAAGGGTATCTGCCATCTCGTCGATTGTTTCCGGATTCTCCAGCAGATCACTTGCATCAAAATCGATGTTGTCTTTCATTTTTCCATAGGTTACAGGGTTTGCTGTCAGTTTGATTACAGGTGCGATTGGATTTCCGGTTGGTGTACCGCGTCCGGTGGAAAATACAACCACCTGACATCCGCCTGCGATCATGCCTGCAACAGAAGATGGATCGTTACCAGGAGTATCCATGATAACAAGTCCTTCATGGGCTTCCATCTGTTTTGCATAATCATACACATTCTGAATCGGACGATGTCCACCTTTATGGATACATCCAAGAGATTTCTCTTCCAGAGTTGTGATACCGCCTGCCTTATTACCTGGTGACGGATTACCCTCACGGGTGTCAGCGCCTACCAGTTTCAGGGCTTCCTCATAACGATGCACGATTTCATAGATACGATCATGTACCTCTTTATTAATACCGCGGCGTGCAAGAATATGCTCTGCTCCGATAAACTCTGTTGTCTCACTGAGAACTGCGGTTCCGCCATTGTCTACAATACGGTCGCATACTTCTCCGATCAGTGGGTTGGAAGCAAGTCCGCTTGTAGGATCACTGCCACCACACTCTGTTCCCAGGATCAGCTCGCTGATTGGAAACTCTTCTCTCTGCAGACAAGAAGCCTCCTGTGCCATCTCACGGGCAGCACGGGTAGCTTTTTCTACAGTTGCGATTGTTCCGCCACATTCCTGAATAATAAACTGGCGGAGTGGTTTGTTTGTACGCTCCTGGATTGCCTCAACTACCAGATCCATCTGACAGTTTTCACATCCCAGTGATACAACGATTGTACCGTAAATATTTGGATTTGCGGCAAATCCAGCCATAACATCCATAGTCAGCTGCTGATCGGAAGGGATCTGTGCACAGCCGTTCTGGTTATGGAAAGTTACAGCGCCATCTACCTGTGAAGCAATGATCCGTGCAGTATCTGCAGCACAGATGGAAGCAGGCAGAATCAGAATTTTGTTGCGGACACCCACACGTCCGTCCGGTCTTTTATATCCTAAAAAATTCATAACATGTGCCTCCTGCTTCAAAGGTCTTCGCGGTTACTCAGTACATTGTGAACATGTACATGAGTACCCGGCTGGATATCTTCAGCAGCCAGTCCGATGTGCTCACCGTATTTTACAACCGGGCTCTGCGCAGGGATCAGCTTGATAGATGTTTTGTGATAACGAGGAATATCGCTGACTGCGATGATAGAACGGGTCTCATTGTTTTTTGTAACAGTGATGGTATCTCCCGCTTTTACATCACCAAGTACAACAGCAACATTATCCCGATCATCGATCATTGTAGCTTTCATAGTGATGACCTCTCTTTGTTTCAGAATAATGTCATAGAACGGGTCGGCTTAGAAACTCAAAGCCGGCCCGTCATTGTTACTTGTTGTTAGGTAAATACTTACCCTTCAATCACCTGAAATGATTATTTTGCAATCATCTCACGGATCTTGTCGTAGAGTCCATCGCTCCAGTTAGCAGTTACTTCTTTGTTATCATAGATTTTCTGAGCTGCCTCTTTGAAACGAGCCTGCTCTGCATCATCTGGATAGATGATTGTAACGCCGTTAGACTCCATGTCTGCGATGTACTGATCCAGCATCTCATCCTGTTTCTGGTTGTGGAAGAGACCTGCCTCATCACCTGTCTCACAGAGGATCTGCTGCTGCTCCTCTGTCAGACCCTGGAACCACTCCTCAGATGTGATCCACTGGATTGGCATACGGATGTAATCGATCATTGTGATGTATTTAGCAACCTCATAGTATGCCTGGCCATACAGTGTAGCCATTGGGTTCTCCATACCATCGATTGTTCCCTGCTGAGTAGCTGTGTAAACATCACCAAGAGGCATAGCTGTTGGTGCAGCACCCATCATCTCCCATGTCTTCATCTGCATTACGTTATCTGGTGTACGAATGATAAGACCATTCAGATCATCTACAGTCTGAACCTCTTTTGTTGTCATCAGCTCACGTACGCCGTACTCCCAGTTAGCAGTTGTGATACGAAGACCATTCTCTGCAAGAAGGTCTACCTGCTCCTGCCACCAGTCAGTTGTAAGCAGTTTGTGGTACTGAGACCAATCATCATAGATGTATGGTGCAGAAATAATACCAAGCTCTGGAGCGCCGTAATCAGCCCAGAAAGCACCATCACCGATGTGGATGATTCCCTCACCCATCAGCATCTGATCTACAAGGTCAGTTTTGCTTCCCAGCTGTGAAGATGGGAACAGCTCAACTGCCATAGTTCCGTTGGAACGCTCCTCGATCAGGCGTTTCCACTCATTACATCCAAGGTCGATTGGCTCACCAGGGTTGTTCTCGTAAGCGATCTGGATTACTACTTCTGCGTCTGCAGGAACATCTGCAGTCTCTTCTGTGGAAGCAGAAGCTGTCTCCTCTTTCTCAGCAGCTGGAGCTGAGCTGGAAGATCCACATGCTGTCATGGACAGTACCATTGCGGATGCCATAAGAATGGCAAGTGTTTTTCTCAGTTTCATGTTCGTTCTCCTTTTTCTTTTATTTTTCAGTGGCCGGTTATCCGACGACTGGTCAAGTGATATCCCACTGATATATCGCTGATATATCACTTGAATACATCTAATATTATGTGCTTTTCTGTCAATATTTGCAAGGTGCAAAACAAACAAAAATCTGTTTATTTCTTTGTGTATTTTTTAACGAAATACGTATCTGACCTTTTGTTCCGTTTGTCAGCGAGATCTTTATGTGTAGAAAAAAACAGCCGCCCATTTCGGGCGGCTGCAAACAGATTCTGTTTCGATCACAGAGTAGTCTTAGTGTAAAAATTGTTATTGCGGAATCCCAGACTCTCAAATGTCAGATCACGCGAATGCTCTACATGTTCACGGGACAGTGCTTCTGTCTTATCTGCATCACCATCGATCATGGCATCCAGAATCCGCACATGTTCTTTTTGAGAAAAACGAACCTGATCGACATTGCGTTCCGTTTTCAAACGGATCCTGCGGTCATGTTCATAAACAACACGTAGCGTATTTCGAAGATATAAATTGTCACACAGTGCTGCAATCCCTGTATGGAGCTCTGTATCCAGTGCCATAACAGCCAGAATGTCCTCATGGGTCTCCATTGCATGTTCTACCTGAAGACGGCTGCGCAGATCCAGAAGCCATTCTTTAGAAGCGGAAGACACTGCCTGCCTTGTAATAGATGGTTCCAAAAGAAGGCGGGTTTCATACAGATCACGGACCATCTCAATCGTTACATCTGTAATAAAGGTGCCCTTTCTCGGATAGGTAATCACCAGATTTTCTGATTCCAGCTGCTTTATGGCCTCATGAACCGGGGTACGGCTGCACTGCAGCTGCTCCTGCAGTTTTTTTTCAGATACATCTGACAATGGTGGCAGTGTACCATTCAGAATCATCTCTTTAATTGTCTCGTATGCATAAGCACTTTTATTTTCCATACATAATATTTCCTTGTAATTTTTTCTCTCTGTCAACTGCTCGGTAATTGAATAACCGGGGTATTCCCACTCATTGTCCAAAATGAACGGTTTATCCCTAAAATCCAACAAATTGATATATCAGTTGTACTAATTGAATCACAAAACAGAATAATTTGCAAGAAAAACTGAAAACCGCCCTCCTGTATGATGCTTTCAGCATACAAGATGACGGTTTTCCTTCATTATCTTACGGTTTACAACCTTACAATCAGATGTTCCTTCTCCAGATCGTTATACAGCTCTGCTTCTGTTCCGCTTACATTATAGACAGCAACGATTCCTTTCAGCACATCGCCACCCGGGAATTCTTCCACAATATCCGGCAGTGCCTCCAGAAGTTCCGGTGTATACTTTCTGGTCTTCTCATTGGTAAAGATTGCTGTGTAAAGGATTTCAGCCTCTACCAGATCCTGGAAGATATGGCTTCCGTAAGACAACTCCGGATTATAGCCAACTTCCTTCTCTTCTATCTCACAGATTGCCTCAAATTCACTGATATCCGAAAATGCTGTCGGAACTCCCAGTTCCGGCGAAGAGGTACCAATTCGTCCCGGTACCATCAGAAGCATATGCTTGCCCTGGCCTCTGTAAGTCCAGTTGATCTTGCCGATCAGGTTGGCAACTTTTCCCTTCTCCACATATGGCATGTTGTAGTAAGCCACAGGATCCACCTTTACGATCAGATCCAGCGGAACATTTCTGGAGAGGCCCATGGAGGAGGAAACATTTTCCAAAAGAATCTTATCCTCCGGAATCTCTTCCGGAATGGAGACCTTTCCTGTATCCTTGAAAACCTGCAGCGGACGACACTGCAGAAGGTTGATGGTATATTCGCCTGTATCTGACAGGTTGATGGTAAATTCGATATCTACCGGATACTGGTATTCACTCTGAATCTGCTGCATAATCTCCTGCATCTGCTTCATCAGAATCTCTTTCTCCACCAGTCCCTGGCAGGAGATAAAGCATACCGAACGGTTCTGGCCCATCTCACGAAGTCGCGACTCTACCTCCCAGTCGTGCTCCAGAAGAGCTCTGGACAGATAATATGGCAGAGACTTCTCGATCTCTTCCAAACGAAGCTGCTTCAGGCAGTGATTTTTTGAATCCACAACCTCCAGCTTTCTCTGAGAGAACTGGTGCTTCTCTCCGATGGTAGTACAGGTAGTTGCTTTCGGCATATCCAGGCTGACCAGTCTCGGATAGGAGCCCTCTGTACGGTCTACTGCGGAGGTTCCAAGTCCCATTACCAGACGAAGCATGCCGGCAGTCGGATCGATCTTTTCCATAAATTTGTAAGGGCTGTAGGAATAGCCGACACCCGCCGCACATGGCATATAGTAGGAATCGTAATAAGATCCGGATACACGCATGATCAGAAGAGCCATCTGCTCATCTCTCTTGTCCAGACCTCTTCTGCGGCGGTAATCCAGTGCCGAAAGGCTCATGGTGCTGGCATAAACCACCTTGATGGCGTTCTCAAATTCCTCCAGGCGCTCCTCGATGGTGCCACGGTTGGCACAGAAGACGGATTCGTATTTGCCGGCGAAAGCATTTCCAAAGCCATCCTCCAGGATACTGCTGGAGCGTACGATAAACGGATCATGTCCGTAATACTCAAGAATATGACGAAAATGCCCCTTCATCTCCTCTGAGAAGGTACCCGTCATCAGCCTCTCGGAGAACTCTTCAGCCAGAGTAAAGTACTCCTCTTCGGTTCTCTGGCGGATACGAAGATCCCAGAAACCATTGTCAACGATATAGGTGTAATACATATCAGAGCCCATGAAGAAGGAATCATGAGGCTCCAGCACTTCGGCGATCTCCGGACTGTTGTTGCGGACAATCGCTCTTGCCAGCAGCATACCGCAGGCCTTTCCACCGATCATACCACTGCCCACCATATGACTGCGGACCTGGAAGTAATCCTCCGGTGTAAAATGCTTCTTCACCATCTCACGCATCTTGGAATCTCTTGTCATCATGATATCGCACATGCGGTTGCAGGATTCGGAAATATCCATTCCATTGTCATACATCATGCGGGCTGTATTGAAGAAACGGTCCCAGGAATCGATAAACTGCTCATCACCCGGTCTCTGCACACTGCTGAAGACCTGATAGAAACGACTGGACTGTACACCGTCTGTGATCGGACGAAAGGCACCTGTAGCCGGATTATAGGTATGTGGCAGGAACATGGTCTCCGAATTACGCTCCCAGACCTTCGCCGGACGCACATAGACCTGTTTTCTGTCTGAATACACGTCCAGGAAGAGCTGAGTGGTATTGCTGATCTTATTGATTGCCTGGGCAGAATGTTTTCCGCGGATAATCGGGAAGAATGCTACCGTATCCAGAATAAACAGGAATGGACAAGTAACTCTGAAGAAGTTACCCATCATCATATCTGTCGCCCACGCCGTCTGCAGCTCAGACAGACAATCGAATACATAGAAGGCATCAAAGCCTTCTTTTTCAATGATATTGTGGATCTCCACAGTAAAGGTTTCAAAACGATGAGAAAGTGGAATCTGATAGGTCTTCACCTCCGGACAGTCCTCCACAAGAGGCTCATGGCTGGCAAAACGGAAATAGATGATATTTCTTCCATCCTTCTTTGCCTGCTCCACATAAGGGAGCATAAACAGTTTAAATTCTTCCAGCTTGGAAACTCGCCATACAACGTTGTCACCCAGACGGATATTGTCCAGAGCTTTATCCATCTCCGGTATGCCAGATAAGATTCGGTCAAATGCTGCCATAGTCCATTCCTCCTTTTCGTTTGGGC
>JAKSRN010000430.1 GCA_024403585.1 Lachnospiraceae bacterium
AAAAAACAGATGCCGTATCAGTAGTATACAGCATCTGTTTTTTTCTTTCCAGTATCTCTGCTCTTCCCTCACCCGGAAGGTGAAAGGAAGTTCTGTTTCATTTACATATTCTCGAAAAGATTTACCATCTCGATCGCAGCCAGTGCACAGTCATAGCCCTTATTGCCTGCTTTGCTTCCTGCTCTTGCGATTGCCTGCTCAATATTCTCTGTGGTGATCACACCGAAAAGTACAGGAACACCTGTTGCAAGACTTACCTGTGCAATGCCTTTTGCAGCCTCATTGCAAACCAGATCATAGTGAGATGTATCGCCACGGATCACTGCTCCCACGCAGATCACTGCATCGTATTTGCCTGATTTAGCCATCTTGGAAGCTGCCAGCGGAAGCTCGAATGCACCAGGCACCCATGCAGCCGTGATATTCTCTTCTTCTACACCGTGACGAACCAGTCCGTCTACAGCTCCGCCCAGAAGTTTGTTTACAATAATCTCATTAAAACGGGCAGCTACAATACCAACCTTCATCCCCTGTGGTGCAACAACTTTTCCTTCTAATACCTGAATTGATTTCATGCCTTTCTTTCCTCCTTGTTTGTCTTTTCACTCTATATCTTACTCTGTTTGTTTTTACTGTTTTATATTGTCTGTTCCATCCTGCTTTTCATCCGTTCCCGTCACGGCTTCTGTATCCTTCCTCCGTACGGAATCGCTGTCCCGGGAATCAGACCATAATGCGTGTGAAGATATGTCCCATCTTCTCTTTCTTGGTTTTCATATAACGGGAATCATGCTCCTGTGGATCGATCTCGATCGGAACTCTCTCTGTGATGCTGAGTCCGAAACCTGACAAACCGTATACCTTGGATGGATTATTGGTCAGAAGACGGAGCGACTTAACTCCCAGATCACGGAGGATCTGCGCACCTGCCCAGTATTCGCGAAGATCCGGTGCAAAGCCAAGCATTACATTGGCTTCAACAGTATCGAATCCCTTCTCCTGTAACTCATACGCCTTCAGTTTATTAAGAAGTCCGATACCACGGCCCTCCTGTCTCATATAGAGAATAATGCCACGGCCTTCCTGCTCTACCTGCTGCATGGCTTTCTTCAGCTGGTTGCCGCAGTCACATCGAAGCGAACCGAATACATCGCCTGTCAGACACTCAGAATGAACACGGCAGAGAACATGCTCCCCATCTCCAATGTCGCCTTTTACAAGTGCAACATGGTGTTCGCCTGTAATATCATTCTCATAACCATAGATCTGGAAATCACCGTATTCTGTCGGCATCTTCGCACAGGCCTTCTGAGAAACAAATTTCTCATGGGTGATCAGATACTCCTGCAGTGCTTTAATGGTGATAAATTTCAGCTTATACTTTCTTGCCAGCTTCCAGAGGTTCGGTGTACGCATCATGGTTCCGTCTTCTTCCATGATCTCACAGCAGACACCGATCTGTTTAAGCCCTGCCAGTCTGCAAAGATCCACAGTCGCCTCTGTGTGACCATTTCTGGCAATTACGCCACCCTTTCTTGCAACCAGAGGGAACACATGGCCCGGACGTCTGAATTCTCCCGGTACCGCATCCTCTCTGGTCATAGCCATCATGGTATAGGATCTCTCTGCTGCTGAAATACCGGTAGTTGTATCCACATGATCGATCGCTACCGTAAATGCTGTCGAATGATTATCGGTATTGTCTGATACCATCTGCGGAAGTCCCAGACGAAGGGCAAACTCTTCTGCCATCGGTGTGCAGATCAGTCCCTTTGCGTGGGTAGCCATAAAATTCAGGTTTGCCTGTGTGGCAAATTCTGCCGCGCAGACCATATCGCCTTCATTTTCACGATCCGGATCATCTGTAACAAGAATGATCCTGCCTGCTCTGAGATCCTCCAGAGCCTCTTCAATGGTATTGTACTGTTCGTTCATACTCTTTCTCCTT
>JAKSRN010000431.1 GCA_024403585.1 Lachnospiraceae bacterium
CCAAAATCGCGCGCCAAGTCTCCGCAGGAGCTCCGACTTGAATTTAAGGGGAATCTTCCGCAGAATTGAATAAGAAGTAAGCACAGTGAGGTGCATCTCCGTGAAGGGGATGCACCTTTTGTAGGAGAAAGACCGTGAGGATTCTTGAGTTTTTCATAAGTGAAGAGGAAGCTGGCTGCAGTGTGGAAGCATTTCTGAAGAAACGGCTGAAATTTGAAAAGAGACAGATCAGCCGACTGAAATTCCGTCAGGGAGGAATGGTTCTGAACGGGGAACAGTGCAGAAGCAAGCAAAAGCTTCAGGCAGGGGACTGTCTTCAGATTCGTCTGGATGAGGAAGGGAAGCTGCGACGAAGCAGGGAAGTCTATTCGGGGACAGCTGCCCCGGAACAAGCGTTTCCGGTTCATGGTGAGGATGAATCCATTGCGCCAGAACAAGTACTGAAGGTTCTCTATGAGGATGAAGATGTGCTGGCTGTTTATAAGCCCGGGGGGATTGCGGTGCATCCATCCCACGGTCATGGAAGGGATACACTCTGGAACCAGGTGATCTCTTACCAGAACGAAAGGGGAGAATGCTGGACACCCCGCTTGATCGGACGGCTGGACAAGGATACATCCGGTATCATCCTGCTGGCAAAGACCACGGAGGCGGCAGCAGCGCTGGCTGTTCAGCGGGAGAAAAAGGAACTGAAAAAAATCTACTATGCGGAAGCAGAAGGTTTATTTTCCGAGAGTGAAGGATGGATTGACAGACCGATGGAAAAGGATCCGGCCTATCTGAACCGGATGAGGATCAGTCAGACCGGGATGCCGGCAAGAACCCATTATCGGCTGTTACAGATAAAAGAAGAGGGAGATGAAGAGGTCAGCTTCCTTCAGCTGAAATCGGAAGGGGGAAGGCCCCAGCGCATCAGCAGCATTCTTGAGCTGGAGCTGGAGCAGGGAAGGACCCATCAGATCAGACTGCATCTCTCTTCGATCGGGCATCCTCTGGTGGGGGACCCGATCTACAATCCGACCTGCAAAACGTCCCTGTTACATCTGCATGCAGGGAAAATGCAGTGGATCAGTCCTTTTACAGGAGAAACGATTACGATTACAGCGCCGCTTCCTGAGTGGCTTAAAGGAGGAATAGAAATATGAAAATTGGTTTTATCGGTTGTGGAAATATGGCTACAGCCATGATCGGAGGAATCATTGCAAAGCAGCTGGTGCCTGCATCAGATCTGATGGCGTCAGCAAAAACAGAGAAGACAAAAGCAAAGATCCAGGCAGAGCTGGGGATCCAGACCGGGGACAACAAGACAGTGGCCGCTGCTTCTGATATTCTCGTGCTGGCTGTGAAGCCAATCTATATGGAAGAAGTGATCAAAGAGATCCGTGAGGATGTACGTCCGGAAACCATCGTGGTAACACTTGCTCCAGGCAAAACGATTTCCTGGCTGGAGGAGATGTTTGCAGCAGATGTAAAACTGGTACGAACCATGCCGAATACTCCTGCACTGGTGGGAGAAGGTATGTCTGCTCTTTGCCCGAATACAAAGGTTTCTGCAGAGGATCTGCAGCAGGTGATCACTGTATTCGAGAGCTTCGGTAAGGCAGAAGTGGTTTCTGAGCCAATGATCGATGTGGTGGTTGGTGTCAGCGGAAGTTCACCTGCTTATGTGTTCATGTTTATTGAAGCGATGGCTGATGCAGCAGTAGCAGACGGAATGCCACGCGCGCAGGCCTATGCATTCGCTGCACAGTCTGTCCTGGGAAGTGCAAAGATGGTTCTGGAAACAGGAAAACATCCGGGAGAGCTGAAGGATATGGTCTGCTCACCGGGAGGTACTACCATTGAGGCAGTACGTGTTCTGGAAGAAAAAGGCCTTCGCAGTGCCGTGTTTGAGGCACAGAAGGCATGTGTAAAAAAAGCCAGAGGACTGTGATCCTCCGGCTTTGTA
>JAKSRN010000432.1 GCA_024403585.1 Lachnospiraceae bacterium
CTACCTCAGTGGAATTGACCTCACGTACCATGTTCTCAAGGTCATGGCGGTCCATATTGCCGTCATCCGGAAGAACCAGCACCTCATGTACAGAGGAAGGGAGTACAAAAAAGTCACCGCCGATCTGGTCAGCTACCTGGTCCATGAAATCAGGGTAAGCGATAACGCCTGCACCATTTACGCTGCCTTCTACAGATGCAACATACATCGTAGGAACTCCGGCATCCTGAGGAAGGAACTCTTCAGGCATACCCATCAGCTCAGCAAGGACTTCCTGCATGGAACGGAAGGTGGCAGGGTTATTGATCACGGTAGCTTCCATGGCATCCTGATGAAGCTGCTCAGGGGTCACACCATAGTTATCCAGCATGGCATTTGTAACCAGAACGCTGGATACGCCATCATCTCTCTTGTCCATCTGCATGCGGTAGACAACAGACATATCCTCAATATCCTTATGAGGAATGTCCTGAAGCATTTCCTTATTTACTTCGGTAGGAATCACCTGCACGATCAGGGTACTCTTCATAGACTCATAATCGGTAAGTCTGCCCAGATCAAAATCAGGCATGTTCACCATAATATCGCCGCACTGGTTAGCCAGAGCGTCAACGACTTCCTCATAGGACTTGCCTTCCATCATCTGACCATAAGCCTGATCAAGATTAAGACTGGCAGATACGATACTGTCGTCAGGACGGACACTAAGTCCGGTATAGGATTCGCCCTGAAGCTTATCCACCTGGATGATATCGAAGTTAATACCGTAGGTGCGGTCCTTCATGTCATTTAAGACCTGATCCTGAAATTCTTTGAAATCCATCATTTTCTTATTCTCCTTTATTTGATTTTGTATCCGTAAACATACTCATCGGTATCGGTGAAATGCATCTTTCCATAGCGGGAATCCATGAAACTACAGATGACAGCAACATCATCCATGGTCAGGGATTCAATAGAATCATTATCAACGATGCGCATGAAGACTGCAGATCCAAGAAGATAGGTTCCGCTGTCTGCTACAAGAAGATCATCCTCATTACAGGTGAAAGCAATCTCCTTATGCTCAGGAAGGGATACCAGAATCTCGCTGTCTCCAAACCAGTCAAATTCTGCAAAGCAGTCATCTACGTCCATGGTTCTTACATCTCTGCAAGGACCAACGACAATAACGGAAGGGGCAGGTGCAACCGGTTCAGCATCCATCTCGAAGCCAAGCAGTACGTTAAAATCATCCACAAGCTCCTTGCTGAGGTTTTCCCAGCCATGGTAAAGCTCGTTAATTCCGGTTAAGATTCCTGTCATACGTTCGAGAAGAGTAATCATCTGTACTCTGAGATCATTCTTTTCTTCGGTTAACAGCTCCTTATTGGTTTCATCCGGAACAGCCTCATTCTGCGCAGATACCTCATTGGCAGTTTCAGTTTCCTTCTGGGATTCTGCCTTCTTCCTGGCAGCAACCTGTTCGAGAACCATTTCAACTGCTGACTTCATATCATATTCCTCCTTGGGAATTAAACTGTCTGCCACTCGCAGGACCGGTTCAAAAGCTTTTGTCTGTGACATTGTTTTTCTCCTTTGATTAAAATAAAAAAGGCGCACTGCATGTTTTTTCATTCACACAGTGCGCCGGGTTACCTTTGCTTTGTATTTAGTTGTGATTATCTTTCCTGATCACGCAGCTTTTTCTTCTGCCACTGATCAAGTAATTTGATAATGGTTTCCTCCATCTGCTTCGGTGTGAAGGACTTAGGAAAATATCTGGAGAGGACATCTGTCTTCAGTGTTACATGGTTAGCCGGTTCTTTCTTAACCTCCTCCATGATACTGCACATATTCTCCAGAGTGCATCCGCCACTAACACCATCATCGTCGTCATCGCCGTCAGAATCATCCGGATTCTGGGCTAACTTCTTAATGCGCTGGGCCTGTGACAGGGAAGG
>JAKSRN010000433.1 GCA_024403585.1 Lachnospiraceae bacterium
TAACAATGGATAGTCTTGGACATATGGATAGCGAGAAACCTGTGGCTTAAGAAATTACGGAATAACAGAATAGGAACAGGGTTCCAGCAAAAAGACCGGCTTGGTGAGCCGGTCTTTTTGTTGGTGGTGAGAGAGATGAGGATATGGGCGGGAATAGAGACTACCAGAAGCATTCCCTTGTCATACCTTATATATCCCTCTTGCTTATTCTTCAGGGTAATCGTTTACAACATGAACGCCACTATAGTGTTTCTTCATATATGCTTCCGCTTCAGAACCAGCCGGTGTATGCACGTAGATACCCGATGGCTTAGATAATGACCAGGCATATGAAGTATCATAGGATCCCAAGATCTCTTTGCCCAACTGCTTAACACTTGCCGGAATATAGATATCTCTCAAGTGATCACATCCATAAAATGCCTCTGCATCTATTTTCTTTACAGTATTCGGAATAACAACTTCCGAGATTGGAGTACTTCTAAATGCACTTGCAACCAATTCTTCAGGAAATTATTTCCTTGTAAGAACCGTGTAAGGCCCTCTTGTTATACTAAGCACATAGAAAACAACAAAGCACCGCAAACAAAGCGGACACAACAAAGAAAACAAACATCACGAAAGAAAAGAGGTATTACACAATGAAGAAAAAAATCGTAGCAGCCATGATCGCAGTATTAGCACTTACAACAACAGCAAGCGGAATCATCGGATTCGGTATGGGAAACAGAGAAGGAAAAGCCACTGTTGAGGCTGAGAAATCTGTTGAGTTTGATGAGCTGATGTCTGAGACTGACAAAGCTGTTCTTACTGCTGTTGATAAAGCTATGGACGCTTCTGACGCAGCTAAAGCTGCTCTGATGGCTAAGAGATCTGCACTGACTCAGGCTGGAAAAGAGAAAACTGCAAGAACTGCTGCTGAGGCTGCTAAAAAAGCTGCTGAGGAGCAGTCCGGTAAAGATAAAGCTGGAAGAGAGAAAGCTGAGGCTGACATGAAAGCAGCTCAGAACCAGGCATCTGCTGAGAAGGCTGCAAAAGAGCAGGCTACAGCTGACAAACAGGCTGCTGAGCAGAAAGCTCAGAAAGCACTGGATGATCTGGCTAAAAAAGAGGCTGAGGAGCAGGCTAGAAAAGACGCTGAAGAGCAGTGTGCTCAGAAATCTGCTGCAGCTAAAGCTGACATCAAGAACGCAATCACTTCTGCAAAACAGGGTGGCGAGATGTCTCAGGATGCAATCAATCAGGTTAGAGGAATGCTGAACAATGCAAAACAGGATGGACTGAAGGTAGCATTTACATATGATGAGGTTGCTGAGATGAATCTTAGCTTTGCTGAGCTGACAGGTATGAGACTTCCATTATCCTGGGATTGATCTCATAGCCAGCATTACAAAATAAATCTTGAATGCAATTAAAAGTCAAACCCCCCTGGTAACAGGGTACTCAAACATAGATCCCTTTCTTTTTCGTGAAGACCGGCTGAGAAGCCGGTCTTTTCGTATTTGTATGCACGCATCGGGCGCCAGTGTTCCACAAGTATTCATCTTGTAAGTTGAGTTTTCCACATTTGGGACTGGGTATCTTCTCTTTGGATCGGGTCTGCTAACGTCTGTTTCTCGTTCAAGAACGCCTCTAGCGTTCTTGCCGCGGCGTGGTCAAGCGCTTTGCGCTTATCCACTGACCACGCCTGCGATCTCGCCGGAGGCTACATCTCAGATGTACTTGTCCCTAAAGGTTGCAAAAAGCGGACCAAAATGTACCTGTCCCTAAAGGTTGCAAAATATTTTTTTGGTGTAAGAACTGTGTAAGGACCTCTTGCTATACTAAACTCATAGAAAACAACAAAGCACCGCAAACAAAGCGGACACAACAAAAACAAACATCACGAAAGAAAAGAGGAATTACACCATGAAGAAAAGAATCGTA
>JAKSRN010000434.1 GCA_024403585.1 Lachnospiraceae bacterium
ATTATGACATGGCGCAGATGAGCGGCACCGTTTTCACCCGCAAATTTACCCTGGCTTCCGGCGGACCCTGCTGCGACTGCCATTATCACCACATCCAGTAATAAAAGATTATTTTACACCAATGGAGGCCGGAAATAACATGGATAAATATCTGAAAATGTTTGAACCGTCGATGAAGAGATGGCTGTCGGAACATTATTCGCCTGAAGAAGCAAAAGAACGCTGGGAAAGAACTGTGGCTTTGGACGAAAAGTGGATCAGAGAAGAAGGAGACCTGGGCGGCAAAAAGAATCCTATGGCCGACAACATGCTGGAGGCCTATGCCTTCTTCGCATTCTATGATTCGGTAGATCGAAATTTCAGCACAGAGGATCTGCAAATCATGATCGATGCCGCTATGGGAAAAAGCATCCGCACTCTTTCTCATTTCAATCTGAACAAACTATTGAAGCATCGATGGATTGTGAGACTGATCTATCGGCATTTGGAAAGCTATCAAAAAAAGTCGGAGCGCTTTCGTGGCAACGCGTGGGGAAACACATGGAAGATCAGGCTCAACCCGGAAAAGCACGAGAAAGGGATCTCTTTTGTTTATGACACCTGTCCTCTGAATGATTTTGCCAGACGGCATGGCTATATCGATTTTCTCCCGAATCTTTGCTACATAGATCAGATCACCTGTGGCGCGGCACAAGGAAAGTTGATCCGCCACAAAACTCTGGCAGACGGTGACGGCGAATGCAGCTACTGGATACTTGGCGACAAGGAACCGGAAGCGGTGGCGGACATAGGGTCGAAATAATTGTACTAAGAAGAACGCGGAGGTCGATCAGAAATGGAAGTAAAGGAGTTTGGCTCAGATAATTCAATAAAAATAGTCCTGATCCCCGGCAACATGATGTGCTGGAAACAATTCGAGCAGGTGATCCCCTTACTGGAAAAGGATTATCATGTGACAGCCATCAGTACAGACGGCTATGATGGAACCGGACAAACAACATTTACAACAGCGGAGGCTTCCGCCGAAAAACTGGAAACCTATATCCGAGAGCATCTGGGTGGGCAGGTCGACATGGTATTTGGTGAATCGTTTGGCTGCGCTACAGCCGGAATGCTGTTTCACCGGAAGAAGGTCACAGTGGGTTCTCTGATCATGAGCGGTCCGCAATACATGAACATCGGCGTTCTCAGCGGGATCCTGGCTACCATCATCCCGAGGAATCAATACAGGCTTCTTTACAGCATACAGGAGAGAAAAAAGCTTCCCTGGCTGTTAAAGCTCTATACCAGGACCGATGATGAAAAGCTGCTTAACCAGTTCAGGAATGTACCGCCTGACATCTCCCTCGATACGCTTCAAAACTGTACGCAGGAATCGCTCGCTCTGTATGAGCAGATCGATCGGTTTGAGCCGGAACCGGAGGCCAGAGTGTCGATTTGGTACGGCGCAAAGGAGCCGAATATGAAAAAAGCAGTCGAAAAACTCAAAAGGGCGTTTCCGAACGCAGAGGAACGTGCGTTTGAGGGATTTGGACATGGGGAAATTATAGCTCACCCAGATAAGATGGCAAAGGAAATAAGGGAGTTCTTACAATATCAACGCGTATTTCCGTCGTGAGATCAGCGACAAAAACACATGGGAGCAGTAACGCATTTTTGAGGAAGGAGACACAATGACAACGCCGCTCCCGATTGAGATCGATAACGGAGAGACACAGATTCATGTTTTCTATGCCCGGAAGATGGGCGAGAAATATTTGGAGAGGTATCAAAAATACTTTAAGTCTCCCGTCATTCATGAGCAGGATATGCGGCATGAGGAATTCCTGGGAGTATACCCGATGGAATGGTGTGCACTTGTAAAGGAGATCTGTTTATAGAGATGAAATACTTTGAATTCGGCAAAGAGAACAAAGAACTGATGGT
>JAKSRN010000435.1 GCA_024403585.1 Lachnospiraceae bacterium
ATCCAGTGCCTTAGCTGCCGCACCAAGACGTCGGAAATTGTTGAGCAGGTCTGTCTGCACATGCTCAAGGCGCGGCTTGGCATTACGCAGGGATTCTGCCTCAATACCGAAGGTAATGTACTTGGTCTTGGTCAGACCGTTATTACCTCGCTCCAGCTGGGTTTTTAACATCTGGCTGTACTCGGCACGAATATTATCAAAGGAATCCTTACGGAGAGGAATCCTTGTGCTCTTTTCAAATGCATCTGCATCCGTTGCCATGTTCATAAAGGACAGTTCAAAGTGAATGGAACTGTCGAAAAAGTTCAGGAAACCACACCATTCGTCGAAGATGGCAGATTTATCCTCCTTCTGGGCAAGCTGGTAATTGATATCCTGAAACTGAATGGTCTTAGTATAGTAATTGTCCCTGACACGGCAGATGCCATCTGGGAACATGCGCTGGAAAGGGATCGACTGCTGGGCGGTTCTGGGAACCCCGTCGTCACCACGCGCTTTTTCAATAATTTCTCGAATCTGTTTCTGTTCCTTTCTGGACAGGTTCTTAGGAACCTGGTAGTTATCCGAATCATCCGGATTCTTACCAAAAAGCTTAAGCAACAGGTTCTTTACCTGAGTGAACAACTTTTCCTGCCTCCTTTCTAACAGGCTTATTCTTCTGCATAATCTGTTTAATCTCTTTTTCTGCCGCTGCCTGACGGATCAGCATGGCATAATCATTATTGGTCTGATAGGGACGAGTCTTCGGTCTGATGAACTTCGCCTGGATAAAATGCTTTACCAGTACCTCACAGGGCATGCCGTCCTTTTCATACATACCAAGGAAAAATAAAGGGAGCATGACGAACATCATGCCCAGGGCTGCCAGACTGGTATTCACTGTATTTTTGAGCAAAAAGAAAGACGGCACTCCGATCAGTGCCGCCAATCCAAAGCAGACAAGCTGCCTTTTGGTCAGATTGAATAAAACCTTGGTCTTGATTTTGCTTAAATCGCGTGGAACCGAAATATAGGCCATTTGGAACCTCCTTCTACTGAACTAATGAGCTGCCAGCACAGATTTGCTGAGTGCGCCGGTCTTGAATAAAGTGAAGCAGAGCAGAACGGTATAACCGAATACCGTCCAGATGGACATGATGATATCATCAGTAATGGATACGGTCTGGATCAGCACCGCATAAATACCAACCACGATCATGATCAGGAATCCCTGGAAGCCAAGTGCCATCAGGGAACGAAGATAATTCTGTCCCACCTGGCTCTGTTCCCTGTTTCCAAAAGTAGAAAACGGAATTGGTGCCAGACTGGTCACCAGATAGATCTCTAACATTCGTCCCATGACGATGACGAAGATCAGCTTCGATAATACCCACATGGTGATGCCGACCAGGAAGGTCTGGATATAGAGACCTAAGAGCGGGCCGAGATCCATTTCTGCTACTGTTTCCTCTAAAGCAACTAAAGCGGAGGCATCCACCGCCGTATCTCCGGCGATCAATCCTCCGCTCGAACTGATTACATGCTGTGCTACATCAAATACCGCCATGGTAATGTTGAAGCAGTTTGTGATCAGCATAACAGCTACATAAGTTTTAAAGATCCATTTAAAAAAGATCCAGGTTTCAAAATTAGCAAGATTATTGTGGTCAATAATCATCTGAATCAGTTCCCAGCAGGCGATGAAGGTCAGGACCAGTCCCGCAATGGGGACGATCACCGACTCCGAGACATTTCGGATCATACTAAAAATCCCCGGCGAAAAAGCCGCCGGGGTAGTACCTACCTGTACTGCAATGTCTCCTACCTGTGCATTGACCGAATCAAACATCCCCGAAAGATTATCCATGATACCGGAGACCAGCATGGTTTTCAGCCAGTCTGTAATCTGTTCGAGTATGTGTTCCATGTGCTACCTCCGAATTAA
>JAKSRN010000436.1 GCA_024403585.1 Lachnospiraceae bacterium
GCTTGTTTGTATTGTGATTTTTCCTATAATCCGATATAATTTTTACTAGTGTCGACTGTTTGGGGTTTCAGTTGTAAAGGCTGTTCATCCTCAGATTGTCCATAAGAAGAAAGATAGTATAAGGAACAAAAGACATGTTAGAGATTAAAGAACTGACCTATCAGGTTGAAGAAAATGAGGGAACCAAGACGATCATCGATCATCTGAATCTCTCTGTAGATGATGGGAAATTTATTGTAATCACCGGACCAAACGGTGGTGGAAAATCAACTCTTGCCAAGCTGATCATGGGTGTATATGAGAAAACATCCGGAGAGATCTTCTTTGATGGAGAGGATATCAGTGAAAAGAGTATTACAGACCGCGCAAAGGCAGGCGTAAGCTTTGCTTTCCAGCAGCCTGTGCATTTTAAAGGAATCCGCGTACTGGATCTTCTGCGTCTGGCTGCAGGCGAGGAGATTTCTGTTGGTGCTGCATGCGAGTACTTATCTAAAGTAGGACTTTGTGCCCGTGACTATGTAAACCGTGAGGTAAATGCTTCCCTCTCCGGCGGCGAGCTGAAACGTATCGAGATTGCTACCGTTCTTGCAAGAGGAACCAAGCTCATCATCTTCGATGAGCCGGAAGCAGGAATCGATCTCTGGAGTTTCCAGAATCTGATCCGTGTATTCGAAAATATCCGTGAGAATGTAAAAGGTACAATCATTGTGATCTCTCACCAGGAGCGTATCCTGAATATCGCAGATGAGATCGTCATCATTGAGAACGGTAAAGTGAAAAAGCTCGGAAGCAAGGAAGAGATCCTTCCTGAGATTCTCGGAACATCTGCAGTGGCTTCCAACTGTACAAGACTGGATTAAGGAGGAATGTAAGAATGGATCAGATTGAAAGACGTATGATCGAAGAGCTTGCTGACCTTCACGAGGTACCATCTGGTGCCTTCAACTTCCGTGTAAACAGCGAGCTGGATAGCAGAAATACTACTGAAAATATCGATATTATTACCAAAGAGGACCAGAGCGGAATCGATATCCGCATCAAAGACGGTACCGTAAATGAGAGCGTACATATTCCTGTTGTTATCTCTCTGTCCGGTATCAAAGAGACCGTACACAACGATTTCTACGTTGGCGAGAACTGTGATGTTGTGATCGTAGCAGGTTGCGGTATCCACAACTGTGGTGATCAGGATTCCCAGCACGACGGTATCCACCGTTTCTTCGTTGGTAAGAATTCCAAAGTAAAATATGTTGAGAAACACTATGGCCAGGGTGATGGCGCCGGAAAACGTATCCTGAATCCTGTAACTGAGGTTTACCAGGAGGAAGGCAGCTACGTTGAGATGGAGATGGTGCAGATCAAAGGTGTTGACTCCACAAAACGTACTACAAAAGCAGAGCTGGCAGCAGGTGCTACCATGATCGTTCGCGAGCGTCTTATGACTCATGAGGATCAGTATGCGGTAAGTATCTACGAAGTAGCTCTCAATGGAGAGAATTCCAGCACAGACGTTATCTCCCGTTCTGTAGCAAGAGATACTTCAGAGCAGATCTTCGAGGCAAGCATTATCGGTAATACACTGTGCCACGGCCATGCAGAGTGTGATGCCATTATCATGGACAAGGCACATGTTGTTGCGGTTCCAAAACTGGATGCTAACAGCGTTGACGCTGCCCTCATCCACGAGGCTGCTATCGGTAAGATTGCAGGTGATCAGCTGATCAAGCTTATGTCTCTAGGACTGACAGAGCAGGAGGCTGAGGAGCAGATCATTAATGGATTCTTGAAATAATCAGGATTCAGAACGAATCTGACTTCATTTATTTAATACAGGCCCTGCCTGAAAAGGAAGGAGCCGTCCCACCAGTGATTCATCTTATTCTGTGAATCATTGATGGGACGGCTCCTTTTTTATAGAAATTT
>JAKSRN010000437.1 GCA_024403585.1 Lachnospiraceae bacterium
GAAAAGCCCCGGCGCATGGCGTCGGGGCTTTTTATATTCAGGGTAATCATAATTCTCTTTTCATGATGAGATCTGTCAACTGCTCTTATCTTAAGCGATCAGATCACCTCATCTGCTCTCACTCCTTAATAAGAAACAGTGCTGTATAAGTAACTGTGTTCACTCCATAGTAATAATCCAGATTGTTTTTCTTGCACACATCACTTACCAGCAGTCCATATCCTTCCATAGCGGAAAGTGCTTTCTCAGGGAAACGGCATGGTGCATCCGGGAAAGTACATGTTTTACAGATGTCACAGCCTGCGCTGCAGAGTGCCAGTACATCAGGATAAACCTCACGAAGCTCTTTCAGCAGCTTCTTGCTGTTCTCTTTCTGGTTGTCATTGGCTTCCATCATGGCCTCATAGTCCATGGAATCCTCCAGCTCTGCTGTGGTCTGTACCAGAACGCCCCAGTCATATTTCTGCATTCTTGCATCACACTCTTCCAGTGTTCCGCATCCAGGAGGGCAGGTCCAGGTTCTGTTGTATGCACGGCACTTGTCTACCGCACACATATCTCTGACCTCTGTCATTACCTTCAGTGTAGAAACATCAGCAAGTCCTGCATGGGAAAATCCCAGTTTCATTACATCTTCCACGATCGTATCTTTTCCGTATGCCATCTTTATTTCCCTCTTTTCCTTAATTCTCGTTGGCGTAGATTGAACAGTAAAGCAACCATTCGAATCCGCTCTGTTTCATGCTTTAAGGACTGACCATCACGAAATTCCTGTTGAATTTCTCGATGTGCCCTACAGCAGACACGCCTCCAATGACCGGTTGATTGCGAGCGAATCCTGACCGGCCTCTTCTCCACAAAGATCCATGCCGATCACATGTCCCTTCTGTCTGAAGCATCTGATCCACTCTTCCATTCTATCCAGCGTCATACTTCCCTGATCCCAGTTGGTGGAAAGAACACTTTCTGCCAGAACATCCTTGTCCACGGACAGATAGATGGGAAGGTCCGGATCAAATCCTTCCAACAGTTCTTCGATATTTCCGTCGTTGGCATGCTCCTCGGAAATCCAGGATACCCTCTTTCTGTCTTCCGGATCCAGTTCCAGGAAAGAGCTTTCCGGCGGCCCGATCAGCCAGACCTTCTTCAGGTTAGGGTTCAGCTCGAGGCTTTCCAGGAGCCAGTTGCCGCAACTGGTTAACGGAAGCAGCGCAGAAGGCTGCATATCCGTATGGTGGTCAAACATCGCCAGCTGGAAAGGTCTGTCAAGCTTTTCCAGCCACAGCTCCGACAGATAATGATAATTACCGGAATCCAGATAATGGATCCCTTCCCCCCGGTATGCCGCGATGCGCTTTCTGATCTCCTCCTTCGCTTCATCAGCAAGATACCCGTCTGTACCGCTGATATCCTTGAAGGAAAGCACATCCTCCTCAGGAAGTCCATCATAGATCCCTGTAAAATTCATGATAACGATCGAATCACCTGTAACAGATTTCATCTTATTTCTTGTCTCCCGCATGCAGTCTCTGTTCATAAGGAATAGCCTTGGCTTTGATCTCATCACTGTATTCCCTGGTCTTGATGGCATGAGTAACCCATTTCATGATCACATCATAGTTCTCAGGAATATGTGGATAAGTACAGCCGGAACAGTCCTTCACGATCCGTCCTTCTTTATTGAGGAATACCGGAGAGCCCGGACATTTCTCACTTATATAGAAAGGGCAGAAACAGAACAGACAGTTAAAATCTTCGATCCCTGTATGACAAGGATAGTATTTACATGCTGTATTACAAAAATAGCGATAGGAATTCTCCATAGTATAACTCCTCTTTTAAGATTATTCTCCGCAATCTTTACTATAATTATACAAAGCCCGCTTAATAAAATAAAGAGAGAAACACGACATGATTGCAAGA
>JAKSRN010000438.1 GCA_024403585.1 Lachnospiraceae bacterium
CAACAGGCATTATTTCTCTCGGTGTGTACACCGGTGCCTATATGTCAGAAGTTGTTCGTGCAGGCATTCAATCTATCCCAAAAGGACAGTTCGAGGCCGCAAACAGTCAAGGATTCGATTACTTCAGTACAATGGGTTATATTATTCTGCCCCAGAGCATTAAAATCATCCTCCCCCCTATGGTAAACCAGATGGTCAATCTGATTAAGAATACCAGCTGCCTGTATATCGTAGGCGGTGCGGATTTAATCAGTCTGACCTACAGCTTTGTTACAGGAGCGTCCACCGGCGGTGCTTATGCACCGGCCTACATCGTCTGCGGCGTTTTGTTTTTCTGCATCTGCTTCCCACTGTCCCATCTGGCCAGCCGCTGGGAGACTATGCTGAAGCGCAGAGAAGCCCATGGAGCCAACAAAACAGTAAAGGGGGTAGTGTAATATGATGGATTGGAAAGCTAGCTTTTCGATTCTCTCCGTTCCCGGCGTCATGCAGTATATCGGAAAAGGAATCGCATTTACACTCGTCCTGTCCGTGCTGAGTGTCCTTGTCAGCATTGTGCTGGGCAGCGTCCTGGCTCTGTGCCGGAACTACTGCACCGGAAAAAGCCGGATTTTTGGATGGATCTCCACCGTTTACATAGAAGTGTTCCGCAATACGCCGCTGCTGCTCTGGATCTTTATCTGCCTGGTGGCCTGCCCTTGCCCCAAGTTCTTTGCCCATAAAATGCTGGGCCTGACCAGTGTGGAAATGAAGATCCTGTTCCGCGCAGTTGTTGCTCTGATCCTGTTTACTTCTTCTGTTATCGCGGAGATCATCCGCGGCGGCCTGAACTCCATCCCCAAGGGGCAGTTCGAGGCTGCCCATACCCAGGGCTTCTCCATGGTGCAGACGATGATCTACATCATTCTGCCCCAGGCCTTCCGTGCGGTTGTGCCCACACTCCTGAGTCAGATTATCACAACCATCAAGGACTCCAGCTATCTGGCAAACCTGGCCTGTATCGAGCTGATGAGCCGTGTCCGGAAAATTCTGTCTACCTCCAATATGTATAACGGCGCAGGACACCAGATGGTCAGTGATGTGTTTGTCCTCTTCGGCACCGCATTCTTGATTTATTTTGTGATTAACTTCACGCTTTCCTGTGTTGTCCGTTCCTTGCAGAAGCGGCGGATGGCAGCACCGCCGGTTCAGCGTGAAAAGGAGGCAGCAGCGTGAAAAACTATGTAGTTACCATTTCACGACAGTTTGCAGCAATGGGCAGAAGCGTTGCCCAGGCAATGAGCGATGAACTGGACATCGCATTCTATGACAGGGACATCGTGGAAGCAACGGCTGCACGCATGGGACTTCCGGTCAGCGAGATCAGCGACCGTGAGGATAACCACAGCAGATATTTCAGGAGCCTGTACCCCTTGGGAACCGGAATGCTGAGCGTTCAGGATGAACTGTTCCAGACACAGAGGAACATCATCCGGGATTTGGCAGAGAAGGAAAGCTGCATCATTGTGGGACGATGTGCGGATGTAGTGCTTGCGGATAAAAAGAATGTTTTGAATATCCGTGTAATAGCGCCTTATGATGCCCGGCTGAAAAACTGTGTAGAGAAGCTGGGCATGGATGAGAAGACTGCCAAAAAGATGATTGAAAGAATCGATCGCAGCCGTGAGCAGTACCACAAAGAGTACGGCGGCTGCGAACTGACAAAATATACAGACATCATGATTAATACTGCTCGCTACGGCATTGAAGGCGCAGCAGAACAGCTGTGCAGCATTGTCCGTCAGCGTTTTGAGCTTTGAGTTTTGATGTAGGCAGAAAGGTTCATATTTATATGGAACAAACCGCAAATGTTAAAAACACCGCACAGGTGCTGATTGACTCCCTGCTTGCAGAGGGCGTGGACACTATTTTT
>JAKSRN010000439.1 GCA_024403585.1 Lachnospiraceae bacterium
CCGGTAATGGAGTACCTGATCAGCAAGGGAATGACCGCACAGGCGGCAGCAGGGATCTATGGAAACCTGTACGCAGAGTCTTCCTGCAGGCCTGAAGCCCGCAATGACGCAAACAAAGAGGTCGGAATTGCCCAGGAGACGGGCGGAGGATATGACCGATACCTTGCCTATGCAAAAGAGCATGGGAAGGCATGGGACGACCTGTACTGCCAGCTGGACTACATTCTGGATAACTGTCAGACGAATCGATTCAAATGGCAGGCGAAGGTAGACGGAGATAAGACGCAGCAGTATGGATCCGTGACAAGGATGAGGTACTACGGCTATACAGTCAGCCTGATATCCTGGGAAAAATTCTGCAGAACTACGGACGTGAGTCAGGCGGCTTCTTCGTTTCTGGCCATATATGAGGACTGTCTTTATGAATGGACAGCTGAAGCATACGGACGTCCAAGTCTGGAGTCGTGGATTCAGGAACAGGTATCCAACAGATCTATGTATGCGATTAAGGCATACGATGAGTATAAGGAGTACAAAAGTATGAAAGATTACATTCAGAGCGACCCAAGCTGGGGATCTCATCCGTATGCGGGTGAAAATATGGCCGTGGCAGGGTGCGGACCTACCAGCTGTGCGGATGTGGTATCGCTGATCACCAACCAGATTCCGCCGGATGTGGCAGATTACATCACACGGATCGGCGGGGCCAGCAATGGCTATGGCACCTACTGGGAGGGTATCACAGCGGCGTGTCAGCATTATGGCATGGAAACCAAACAGCTAAACAGTTCTTCACTGTATGGCACTGTAGATTCTGCAGCTGAGAAAGAATTCCTTAGCAAAATGAAAACAGGTGACTATGTGGGAATCCTGCTCATGGGCAACGGATTCTTCTGCAAGGGTGGTCATTACATCGCAGTAGAGTATGTGCTTGATGATAATACTATCAAGGTTCTGGACGTCGCATACAGCCCGAGATCCGTAAAGGTGAACTGGTATGCGACAGCACCTGCAGGAGCATCTGGAAACGCAGTTGGGCTCAACGTGCCATACTTCAGGGGCAGGGTAAAGGTTTTCTATCTGATCAGAAAAGAAAAACCAGAAGTAAAACCAGTGGTAAAGACAGACCCTACAACCTATGTGACTACATTCAGGCAGATTAAGTATGGCGACAAGAACATGCCAGAGATTTACATCTGGAAAGAGTTCATGATCGCAGAGGGGCTGTATTCCGGAAAGTTGGACTTCACATTCGATGCTGAGCTTGACAAAGCGACCAGAACATGGCAGAAATCACATACTGACTGGGAGACAAAGAAGCCTCTTGCTGTCGATGGCGTGGTTGGCCCATGCTCATGGAGAAGAGCAATGCACATGAAGGGAAGCCAGAACGGTTCAAAAATCACATTTATCCTTCGTGAGAAATTCCCAGGTGAACATGGAACGACCTGCAGGTTCACACAGAAGGTAGAGCGTGCGAGGGGCATGTACAAGGCCGCTATTGATGACGACAATGGAAATGCCAATCAGGCAGGAAATGTGGCGTATAAGACAGCCAGAGGCTTCAAGGAGCGTTCCGGCAAGATCACGGTAGAAATGCTTAGAGATATGTGTGGAGGCTGCTAATATGGAGACGATTATAGCATCCTGTATCACAGGGTTTGTGACTTTGATTGTGTGCCTGGTCACAAATAAGGCAGCACACGACAAGACTGAAGCTCTGTTGGTCTACAGATTAGGAGAGCTTGAGAAAAAGGTAGACAAACATAACGATGTAATTGAGAGGACTTATCATCTGGAACAGGAGACAGCTGTCCTTAAGGAGAAAATGAAAGTGGCGAACAATCGCATTAATGATCTTGAGAATGGAGATGACGGGAAATGAATAAATTATGGTTTAAAGC
>JAKSRN010000044.1 GCA_024403585.1 Lachnospiraceae bacterium
CTTCCGGGAGGACTGCTACTCCGTCACCCAGCATCTTCTGCGCAAAGATGTCATCTGGAACCTGGTCGATCGGAATAATTTTTCCGGTAACCGGCGCTAAAAACTGTTTTGTGCTCATTGTTTCCCCTTTCTTGTATTCCCGTGCATTTATGCACATGTTTGCAATGCAACGTTGCATTGCTTTTGCGTATTAGTTTCATTCACAATATACAATTATATTGCTTATAATGCAATATAAAGTCCATAAAAAAACTCATTTTTACAGTTTGTCCAAATACAATTCCCTGTTTTGTGCATTTTGCGCATGTTTTACGCAATCTGTTTGCGTAATAATTGCATATACGCAAGTAGTTGCACCGCAAACTTATGCAATCATTGACTTCTCATGGAAACACACGATATAATGAATTTTATGGAAACTTCATTTATTGAAAGGTTTAGGCCACCGTCAGGAACGAACCAATATATATATAACAGGACTAACAGATATGAACATCACATTAAAAGAAATCGCAAAAAAAGCAGGGGTATCCCCTTCCACCGTATCAAGAACCCTATCTGATCATCCTTCCATCAGTTTGCAGACCAAAGAAAAGATCCGCAAAATCATGCAGGAGATGGAGTATGAACCAACAACCACCGCTTTGTCCATCAAAGACTCAAAAACAATTGCAGTGGTTCTCCCGGTATCAGAAAAAGACAGCTTTGAGAATTCATTTTTCCTCAAGTGTATCAGGGGAATCTCTCTGTTTTGTAACAAAAAGCAGTACTACAGTGTTGTGATCACTGGAGCTTCGAATGATGAAGTCATCAGTGCACTTGATAACCTTTCCAAAGAGAATAAACTGGACGGTGTCATTCTCCTCTTCTCTATTGAGCAGGACCCCATCATCAAATACCTGCAAAGCGAAGGGATTCTCTATCTCCTGATCGGCAAGGACAAAAGAAAGCCTTCCGAAACGATCTACATCGACAACGACAATATTTCCGCAGGAAAAGAAGCAACCGATTACCTGCTGGATCTAGGACATACCCGCATCGGCTATATCGGAACCAACACAACGAAAATCTTCTCTGCAGAGAGAAAATCCGGCTATATGCTTGCTCTTGCTGAGAGAGGGATCCCGATCAGTCAGGACTATATTCTGGAGATGGACATCATCCCGAAATCCGATGATAACCGTTTAATGGAACTGCTGAGCATGGAAGACCGGCCGACCGGGCTTGTGGTAGTGGATGACATTTTTGCCATGGTTCTTGACAGGACTGCCAGCAAGCTGAATCTGCGCATTCCCGATGATCTGTCGATCATCTCCTTTAACAACTCCCTGATTTCACAGCTTGCCACACCGCAGCTCACTTCCATGGATGTGAACTCGCAGCAGCTGGGAATCGAGGCAGCATCGCAGATCATCAACCATATTGAAAATCCTTATCTGTTGCCGACAAAGATTATTGTGCCGCATTTTCTTGTGAAAAGGGGCAGTTGTAAAGAACTCACTGAAGACGGAAACCGCCCATAAGCATTTTCTTTGTTACGAGAAAAAAAGAACATCGGAATACCTGTTTAAGAGTATTCCGATGTTCGGAAGATAAAGAGTAGCATAGTTATTTCCAGGTCTGATCCTGAAATAATTTGTTCGATTCATTTACACCTTCTTTAATTTTGCAAAGGAGGCAAACATTCGCTTCACGCCTGCATTCTCAAAATTAACGGTCACCTCAAAATCTTTTCCACCGTCGTTGATTGCCTGAACAATACCAACACCGAACTTCATATGACGAACCGTATCTCCCACCGTATAATCCAGAGAATCCGCTTTATTCACTGTAAACGCTCTTGGCTTGAAAACAGAGGACGGATAGGTTTTCTTTGCCGGTGCTTCACTTCCTCCAAACATTCCGGAGGACGGTTTGCTGAACCGTCTCTGTGTCTCCACATCTCTTCCCAGATCCACCAGTTCACGCGGAATCTCTCTTACAAAACGGGAAGTTTTATTGTACTGGGTTTCACCGCGAACCATACGCATCTGGGCAGCTGTCATCGTCAGAACTTTTCTGGCTCTTGTGATTCCAACATAACAAAGACGTCTTTCTTCTTCCAGATCATCTGAACTATCTGCGGTCAGTGTCATATAGCTTGGGAAGAGTCCGTCTTCCATTCCTGCCATATAAACCTGATCAAATTCCAGACCTTTGGCACTGTGGAAGGTCATCATGAGAACATAGTCTTTTTCCTCTTCCACAGAATCAATATCTGCCACCAATGCAACCTCCTGGAGGAAACCACTGAGAGTTGGATTCGGTGTGCTCTCCTCATAAGCAGCTGTCTTGGAGATCAACTCATCGATATTCTCAATTCGTGCTCTGGATTCATCCGTATCTTCCGCCTTCAAAGCTTCCACATAGCCGGTATCATCAATGATCTTCTTCAAAAGTTCGGTCACAGAAAGATATCCTGTAACGGAGCGGAGTGACTGGATAAAAGTTGTAAAGGACTGCAGTTTTCCCAATGCTCTGCCGATACCTGGTACGAATTCCGCTTCAAGAAGAGCTTCATAAAAATGGATTCCCTGTTCATAGGCATACTGATCCACTTTTGCGATGGAGGCTGCTCCGATTCCACGCTTGGGCACATTGATGATTCTCTGTACCGCCAGGTCATCCTGACCATTGTCTATGGTTTTCATGTAAGCCAACAGATCCTTGATCTCTTTTCTTGCATAGAAGTTGATGCCTCCCACCAGTTTGTAGGGAATATTCGCCATCATAAACTTCTCCTCAAAGAGTCGGGACTGGGCATTGGTCCTGTAAAGAATCGCAAATTCATTGTAGGATGCGCCGTCACGGACCTTTTCGCTGATATCCCCGGCAATAAACTCTGCCTCCTCAAAACCGTTCTGGAACTGACGGAAGCGAACCAATGAGCCCTCTCCGTTCTCCGTCCACAGGCGTTTTGCTTTTCTTCCAATATTGTTTCCAATCACATTGTTGGCTGCATTCAAGATACTGCTGGTGGATCGGTAATTCTGTTCCAGCTTGATGACTTTAGCATCCGGAAATACACGCTCGAAACCAAGAATATTCTCAATATTGGCTCCACGGAATTTATAGATGGACTGATCGTCATCACCTACTACACAAAGATTTCTGTTGCGTTTTGCCAGAGCACTGACGAATTCAAACTGTACTGTGTTGGTATCCTGGTACTCATCGATCATAATATACTGAAAACGGTTCTGATAGTAATCCAGCACATCCGGACAAGTCTGAAACAGTTCCACAGTTTTTACCAGCAGATCGTCAAAATCCAGTGCATTATTCTTCTTCAGTCTCGCCTGGTATTCCATATATACTTCTGCAATTTTTCTCTCCTGCCAGGTGCTGACAGAGCGCCGGTATTCTTCAGCCTGTACAAAATTGTTTTTTGCCGCTGAAATTTTTGCCAGCAGATTTTTCTCTTTATAAATCTTAGGATCCAGATCCAGACTGCGGATGATATCCTTCATCAGAGATTTTGTATCATCTGTATCGTAGATCGTGAAGTTTCCGGTATAACCGATCCTGTCAATATATCGGCGAAGGATCCTTGCACAGCTGGAGTGGAAGGTGGACACCCACAGTGCATCTGATCCCATTCCTACAAGGGCATCTGCTCTTTCTTTCATCTCCTGTGCCGCTTTATTGGTAAAGGTGATGGCCATGATATTCCATGGGTTCACCCCTTTTTCCTGGATCAGGTAGGCAATCCTGTGCGTCAATACCCTGGTCTTACCTGAACCGGCACCGGCCAGGACCAGAAGGGGGCCTTCTGTACAGAGGACAGCTTCCTTCTGCTGAGGATTCAGTTTGTCTAAAAGATCTTTCATCTGTAATTCCTTTCTATATCTGAAGAGCAGTTCTGCTCCTGTCTATTATTTTCAAGCCGGAGCTCCTACGGAGACCTGGCGCGCGTTTTTGTCCAGTATATCCTATCTCTGCCTTAATTACAAGAAGTACCGAATGTTTGTTCTGTATGAAATATGTCAGAAGAATACAATTGTCAATATATTGACAACATCCGCTAATTATACTACAATCCTCGTATACCCCCAAGGGGTATATGATCACTACAACTGAATATCGTTTTTAAGGAGGATAAAACTAGCAATGAAACAATACTCAGTAACAGGAATGACCTGTGCTGCATGCGTAAACCGTGTGGAAAAAGCAGTGTCAAAGGTACCGGGTGTAACCTCCTGCTCCGTCAGTCTTCTCACCAATTCTATGGGTGTAGAGGGTGATGCTTCTGCTTCAGCTATTATTGAGGCTGTCACAGCTGCGGGATACGGAGCAGCTGAAAGAGGGCATACTGACAGCACAGCAGGCAATTCTTCCGCACTCCCGGATGAAGACTCACTGAAGGATACAGAAACTCCTAAGCTGAAAAAAAGACTTCTTTTTTCCATTGGCTTCCTTCTGGTTCTGATGTATTTCTCCATGGGACATCACATGTGGGGCTGGCCGGTTCCGAGTTTCTTCAATCCCTTGTCCATCAGTATTCTTCAGCTGCTTCTTGCCGGTATCATCATGGTGATCAACCAGAAGTTCTTCATCAGTGGATGTACCAGCCTGCTGCATGGCTCTCCAAATATGGATACTCTGGTAGCTTTAGGTTCAGGTGCTTCCTTTATTTACAGTACTGTAATGCTTTTTGCTCTGACAGGTGCACAGATGGCCGGCGACATGGAAAAAGTTCATGGTTACATGAATGAGTTCTATTTTGAATCCGCAGCCATGATTCTCGCACTGATCACTGTAGGAAAGATGCTGGAATCACTCTCCAAAGGCCGTACCACAGACGCCCTGAAGAGTCTGATGAAACTGGCACCAAAGACTGCTACCCTGATCCGTGACGGCGAAGAAGTAGTCGTTCCAATCAATCAGGTCCGCCAGGGTGATACATTTGCGGTAAAGCCTGGTGAGGCAATCCCTGTAGATGGTGAAGTCATCAGTGGAAACAGTGCAGTCAATGAATCTGCTCTGACAGGTGAGAGTATTCCTGTTGATAAAGCAGAAGGAGACCAGGTCTCCGCTGCTACCATCAACCAGTCCGGGTATATCCGTTGTCAGGCCACCAGAGTTGGCGAGGACACTACCCTGTCCCAGATCATCAGGATGGTCAGCGACGCAGCTGCTACCAAAGCTCCGATCGCTAAGATTGCAGATACTGTATCCGGAATCTTTGTACCGGTTGTAATCGGAATCGCAACAGTAACCTTCCTGGTATGGCTTCTCACGGGACATGCTTTTGGTTACTCTCTTGCAAGAGCAATCTCCGTACTTGTGATCAGCTGCCCATGTGCATTAGGTCTTGCCACACCGGTAGCTATTATGGTTGGCAATGGAATGGGAGCCCGGAATGGAATCCTGTTCAAGACAGCGGCTTCCCTTGAGGAGGCAGGCCGTACCCAGATCGTGGTCCTGGATAAGACAGGAACCATCACTGCCGGAGAGCCTGTTGTAACCGATCTGTTAAGTTTCAACAATGTGGACGATAAAGAATTGCTGAGTCTGGCATGTACTTTGGAGCAGCATAGCGAACATCCGCTGGCTAAGGCCGTTATGAAAAAGGCAGAGGAGCTGTCCATCGAACCAGGCTTTCTGAAAGATTTCCAGGCATTGCCAGGTAACGGTCTGAAGGGAATCTGCATGACAGAAGAGGCAGATATTGCACTGTGTGGAGGCAATTTTGCATTTATCAGAAAAGAAGCTTCCATCACCAAAGAGATCCGTACCGTAACCGAAAAGCTTTCCTCAGAAGGAAAAACACCTCTGTTCTTTGCCGCAGATCACAAACTGATCGGTATCATCGCAGTTGCTGATGTGATCAAAGAAGACAGCCCTCGAGCAGTAAAGGAACTGCAGAATATGGGAATCCGTGTTATCATGTTAACAGGAGACAATGTCCGTACTGCGAATGCAATCGGTGCCCAGGTAGGTGTAGACCAGGTTGTAGCCGGTGTTCTTCCGGACGGAAAAGAAGCTGTGATCCGCAAACTCAAAGAGTATGGCAAAGTTGCCATGGTCGGAGACGGCATCAACGATGCCCCTGCTCTGACCGCTGCTGATACAGGTATCGCCATTGGAGCAGGTACGGATGTAGCCATTGATGCTGCCGATGTTGTTCTGATGAACAGTAAGCTTAGCGATGTATCCGCTGCCACACGTCTGAGCCGTGCAACACTGAAGAATATCCATGAGAACCTCTTCTGGGCATTCATCTACAATGTGATCGGTATCCCGCTTGCAGCCGGCGTATTTATTCCACTTTTCGGCTTACAGCTGAACCCGATGTTCGGAGCTGCCGCAATGAGTCTTTCCAGCTTCTGCGTTGTAAGCAACGCTCTTCGTCTGAATCTGTTCAAAGTTCACGGAACAGCCAAAGACAAACAGATGAAAAACAGTATTCCGGCATCTTCTCTGCCACAGCTTGGTGCTACAGAAACGGAAGAAACCAATAATGAATTTGATTATAAGGAGGATGAAACAATGACAAAAACAATCAAAATTGAAGGAATGGCATGCGGCCACTGCACAGCAACTGTAAAGAAAGCACTTGAGGCTCTGGAAGGTGTAACAGCTGCAGAGGTTAGCCTGAACAACAAACAGGCAGTTGTAACTATGACTGCAGAGGTTGCTGATGATGTTCTGAAAAAAGCAGTAGAGGACAAAGATTTCGAGGTAACAGGAATCGAATAATTCCATCTGTTATGAAACGGACACGAAAAAGCGGTCACTATGGTGTGGCCGCTTTTTGTGTACAGGGAATTCTGGTTTTCTGTATAGTTCATGTACACATCACCAGAACAAAGCTTCTCTCTTGCAAGAAAAAGGAGCTGCCGCAAAAAGCGACAGCTCCGGATTTTTTCATCTCAGTTTGAAACAAACGACTAAATTATTTAGCCTCCTGCTCCAGTTTCAGAGTTTTTGTTGTGATATCACATACAGAAGCTGGTCCGTAGTACTGGATAGCACCTGGGTACAGGAAGCTTGTCTCTACAGCCCATGTAGCTCTGTTAGCCTCGAAGAATTTGAATGGAGCGCCATCCAGCTCTACGAGTGCTTTTCTGATAACCGGTTTGTCCTCACCGTTTCTTCTCTCGATGTTCATCATCTTAGTGATTGGCATACCACCAGCTACCCACTCCTCTGCAGGTGCAGACAGGTTGGATACTTTTGAAAGGTATCCTGTGTAGCCGTAAGAGATCAGCATGAATGCGTTGTATCCAAGAGAGTAGCAGTAGTCAGCATCAAAGTTAGATGGGAATGCACATCTTCCTTCGTATCCGAAGAAGTGTGTAAGGAATCCGCATTTTCCTGTGTATGTTCCAGCTGCTTTACGAGCTGCCAGCTCTGTTTTAACCAGCTCTGCGAACAGTTTCTCAGACTCGATCAGAGATACCTGTACGTTTCCGTGTGGATCTCTCTCAAGGAACAGCTGCTGCTGGATGCCTGTTGGCAGGATAGCGAATACAGCCATGGACTCTTTTGTAAGTCCAGCCTCGATAAATGCATATTTAGCGTCCCAGGATGGAAGAGCATTGAACTCTGCAGTCTTCTCGCCTGCGAGCAGCTCGTTGATTTCTTTGATCAGTTTTCCAAACTCAGGAACGAACTCTACGATACCCTCTGGGATGATAGCAACACCAAAGTTCTCGCCCTTGTTTCCACGAGTCTCAACAGCGTCAGCGATCTGTTTTGTGATGTCAGCCAGAGACATTTTCTTAGCTGCTACTTCCTCACCGATCAGACAGATGTTAGCCTGAGTCTCAAGAGCACACTCCAGAGCTACATGAGAAGCAGAACGTCCCATAACTTTGATGAAGTGCCAGTATTTTTTAGAGGAGTTACAGTCACGCTCGATGTTTCCGATCAGCTCAGAGTATGTCTTTGTAGCTGTATCGAAACCGAAGGAAATCTCGATATCCTCGTTCTTAAGGTCACCGTCGATTGTTTTTGGACATCCGATAACCTGAACGCCTGTGTTGTTTGCTGCCATGTACTCTGCAAGTACAGCTGCGTTTGTATTGGAATCATCACCACCGATGATAACGATAGCTGTTACGCCGTGTTTTTTACAAACTTCTGTAGCGATCTCGAACTGTGGAACAGTCTCAAGTTTTGTTCTACCGGAACCGATGATATCAAATCCACCAGTGTTTCTGTACATATTGATGTACTCATCTGTCATCTCAATGTAGCTGTCCTCAAGAAGTCCGCTTGGACCGCCTTTGAATCCAAGAAGAACGTTCTCTGGGTTTGTTGCTTTCAGAGCATCATAGAGACCACATACTACGTTGTGTCCGCCTGGTGCCTGTCCGCCGGAAAGGATAACACCTACAACCTGTTTTTTAGGTGTCGCTGTATTAGCACCTTTCTCAAATTTAATCTCCTCTTTTCCGTATGTATTAGGGAAAAGAGCTTTAATCTTATCCTGATCAGCTACAGACTGAGTTGGCTCGCCAACTTTAACGCTGATCTCTGCAATACCGTTTCTGAGCATGCCTGGAAGTTTTGGAGCATACTCGTATCTTGCGATCTGAAGTGGTGAAAGGCTCATAATAAAAATCTCCTTTATAATAATGGTTGTAGTTTTTACACTGTAACATTATAGCACAAAAGTAAATAGTCTGTACTACGATTTTTACGCATTTATGCAGAAAAAACTGTAAAAAATGTCAGTAAATGCAGGCGACATCTTATGCAAAAATCCGGTTAATACATATCTGCCCCATAGGAAATCCCGAAAAATTTCCTGTGAAGAAAAAAGGACCACCGCACATGATGTGCGATGGCCCTGTAAATTGCCTTAATTCAGATTGTATTGCTTAAAATCAAGCTTTTCCTGCAGAACCAAGAACGTTAGTGATCTTATGAGCAACCATATCTTTAACAGCCTGACGAGCTGGTTTCAGATACTGACGAGGATCGAAGTGAGATGGATTCTCAGCCATGTATTTACGGATGTTAGCTGTCATAGCAAGACGGATATCGGAGTCGATGTTGATCTTACATACTGCAAGCTCTGCTGCGTGACGAAGCTCAGCCTCTGGGATACCGATAGCATCTGGCATGTTTCCGCCGTACTGGTTTACGATCTTAACGAACTCCTGTGGTACAGAAGAAGATCCGTGAAGAACGATTGGGAAACCTGGAAGTCTCTTAATGCACTCCTCAAGAACGTCGAAACGAAGTGGTGGTGGAACAAGGATTCCATCCTCATTACGTGTACACTGAGCTGCTGTGAATTTGTAAGCACCGTGAGATGTTCCGATTGCGATTGCAAGGGAGTCACATCCTGTTTTGTCTACGAACTCCTCAACTTCCTCTGGACGTGTGTAAGACTCGTTACCAGCCTCTACACAAACCTCATCCTCAACACCTGCCAGTGTTCCAAGCTCAGCCTCTACTACAGCGCCGTGCTCATGAGCGTACTCAACAACTGCTCTTGTTCCCTCGATGTTCTCAGCGAAGGATTTAGAAGACAGGTCGATCATTACGGATGTGAATCCGCCATCGATACAGGATTTGCAAAGCTCGAAGCTATCGCCGTGATCCAGATGCAGAGCGATCGGGATGTCAGGGTTGTTGATAACAGCTGCCTCTACCATTTTTACAAGATACTGATGGTTAGCATATGCACGAGCACCTTTAGAAACCTGAAGGATTACAGGGCTGTTCAGCTCACCAGCTGCCTCTGTGATACCCTGAACGATCTCCATGTTGTTTACGTTGAACGCACCAACAGCGTATCCGCCATTGTAAGCTTTCTTAAACATTTCGGTTGTAGTTACTAATGCCATAATTACTATTCTCCTTTCTAGAATAAAACCTTTCGGATACATTTTCCCATACTTCCATTATCAAGTCAAGGATAAAAAAATTACAGAAAAGTCATAAAGTCGTCCATTAATCAACACGCTTGGATCCCCAGAAGAACACAGCTACCGTACCCGGACCTGTATGCGCACCGATAGTTGTACCAATATCGAAAATATGGACTTTTCCTTTCATCTTCGGAAACTGCTCCTCCAGTAATGCTGCAACTGCCTTTGCATCTGCTTCACAGGCTGCATGGCTGATAAAGATCTTATCCGCATATTCAGCTCCGCCTTCGGCAAGATCCAATGCTTTCTTAGCAATTGCTTTCATTACTTTTTTCTTTGTACGAATCTTCTCGCGAACGATCAGTTTACCCTGAAAATCCACATTCATGAGAGGACAGATATTCAGTACCTGACCTACCACACCTGCTGTTTTAGAGATACGTCCGCCTCTGATAAAGAAAGTGAGATCACTGGAGAAGAACCAGTGTGCCAGATTCAGCTTATGTGCTTCTGCCCAATCTCTCAACTCATCAATTCCCATTCCGGCATCTCTTAAATCTGCCAGTTTATCCATCAGCAGTCCGTATCCGGAAGATGCTGCCAGTGAATCCACAATATAAATCTTACGATCCGGATATTTCTCTCTCATCTCCTCTGCTGCAATATTTGCAGAATTCAATGTACCGGAAATACCGGAACTAAGTGTCAGATGAAGAATATCTTTTCCCTGTGAAAGAAACTCATCAAAATATGCACAGTAATCGCCTGCATTCAGCTGAGAAGTCTTGGTCATCTCACCCTCAGTCATTCTGCGATAAAACTCCGGATATGGAATGGTTTTTCCAAGATCATCTTTATACTGTGTTCCGCCAAGTTCATAATAAAAACTGCAAAAATGCAGATCTCTTCCGGACATATATTCCAGGGAAAGATCTACTGTAGAACAGCAACTCAAAATATAATCTGCCATACTCTCTCTCCTGTTACTTTATTACGATAAAATACATAAAGCATTATACACTAAAAAACAGTCTGTGAAAAACCTTTTTCACTTTTAATTTTATCCTGCCAAAATGCTTCCCTTTTTTATGCCAACAAAGAAAACCCCGGCTTTTTCAAGCCGGGGTTAATTTCTTATATTATGTTATAACAGAATGCCCTGTAGCACTCCCGCCCTAATTACTGACGTGGATTTTTGATAGCTGCCTG
>JAKSRN010000440.1 GCA_024403585.1 Lachnospiraceae bacterium
CTATTTGGGAACATATGGTATAATAAATATATGGATAAAGATAATAAGTTTTATATTAAAAATGATCTTTCATATGGTAGGGGATATGTTTATTCTTTGCAGTATCATATCGTATGGTGTACGAAATACAGAAAAAGCGTCCTGAAAGGAGACACTGAGGCAAGATGCAGGGAACTCCTGCAGGAAATTGCACAGGAATATTGTTTTCAAATTCATGCCATGGAGATCATGCCAGATCATATCCATATGCTTGTGGACTGCCGGCCGCAGTTTTATATCCCGGATATGGTCAAGATTATGAAAGGAAATACAGCAAGGAGACTGTTTCTGGAAAGACCGGAACTGAAAAAGGAATTATGGGGTGGTCATCTGTGGAACCCGTCTTACTGTGTAGTGACGGTCAGCGACAGGAGTTATGATCAGGTAAAAGAATATATTGATCATCAGAAGAAGGAATAGCAGAAAGGAGGAGATACCGTGAAGGAATATAGCAGTTATGGTATAAAGATCTGTCATTATAACCGTATTTTTGAGAAGACCGTGGAGATGTACCGCAGTGCTGTGGATTTCTTTATCACGGTATGCCTGGAGGAATGGGAGTTTCTGCAGAAGCTTTCCGGCAAGGAAAGAAACAATGAGGTGGAAAAACTGACCATCCGCACCAAAAAGAGACCAGAAGTACGATATGATTTCTCTGAAGACTATTATAAGTTCCCGAGTTATCTGCGAAGATCCGCAATCTCCGAAGCGATCGGGAAGGTGAGCTCTTATCATAGTAATTTGGAGAACTGGAAAATTTCCGGTAAAGGAAGAAAGCCGGGACCACCGTCAGCAGGAAATGTATTTCCTGTCCTTTATAAAAAGAGCTCTTATCTCCGCACCGGAGAATATACTGCGAAGATCAAAGTGTATCTCAGAAACACCTGGGACTGGCTGGAGGTCAGTCTCAGGAAGACTGATGTTGATTATATCAGGCACCACTGCGGGGAAAGAAAGGAATGTGTTCCGGTACTGAAGCGAAAAGGAAGGGAATGGTTCCTGAACTTTTCTTTTGAGGAAACAGTGAGCCTCAGTAAGGTCCCGGTCAGGGAACAGAGGATCCTTGCAGTGGATCTGGGGATGAATCAGGCATGCGTTTGTACAGCAATGAAGCCGGACGGCACTGTCCTGGGAAGGGAGTTTCTATCCCTTTCCAGAGAAAAAGACCTTCTGAAAACTGCTGTGAACCGTATCCGGAAAGCGCAGAAGCATGGGGCAGTGAGGACACCGCGTCTGTGGGCACTGGCCAGAGGACGGAATGACAGGATCGCCGTGCTGACAGCAGATTTTATCATGGAAAAGGCCAGGAAGTATCAGGTGGATGTGATTGTCTTTGAGTATCTGGAACTGAATGGAAAGAAGAGAGGAAGACATAAGCAGCGTCTTCATCTGTGGAAGGCGAAGTATGTGCAGAATATGGTGTCTGGAAAAGCCCACAGGGAAGGGATACGCCTGAGCAGGGTGAATGCCCGGGGAACTTCCGCGTATGCTTTTGACGGAAGCGGAAGGGTGGAAAGAAATATAGACAGGAATTACAGTATCTGCAGATTTTCTACCGGAAAGCTTTATCATTGTGACCTGAATGCGTCCTATAATATAGGAGCAAGATATTATATACGGGAACACTTAAAATCCTTGCCTGAGAAGGAGAGGTTGGGCATTGAGGCAAAAGTCCCCCAGTGTACCAGGAGAAGTACCTGCACCTTATCCACGCTGACTGACCTGTATGCGGTGCTGCCTGCATAAGCGGGCAGGATACTGAGTACAGGTCGTATGGTGGAAAGGAGATCCCGTCCGCCTAAAGCGGACTATGCGCGTATCCGCGCTTAAGGGAAGCACGTGTTTTCAAACATGTGAGACATGT
>JAKSRN010000441.1 GCA_024403585.1 Lachnospiraceae bacterium
CTTGCCTTCTATCTTCTCGCCTTCTGCTTCGTTTCCTTTATTCCTTCTCTTTCTCTCCCGGATTTCACCGGATAGCTGTTTCAGAACTTCCAAAGCAGCTTTTTCATATCCTGCGGAAAAAGACTCAGAGTAACCCGGAGACTCTATATGCACGGTCCTTCTGTCCGACAGAACCTTCCCTGCAAGCTCCTTCAGATTATCGCCGATCAGGGAAGCCCCTGGGGAATTGACGATTGTCAGCAGATCAAAATCCACATGATTCCGGATATAGGTCAGTCCTTCTTCCAGTTTCTCAGCGGTTCCATATACATAATCATAATGATCCAGATAGGTACATGGAACCCGACTCTGACGGAAGAACCAGTCATTCATATAGTTGTAGTTGACCTCCACCTTTCTTCCACCTTCAGACACAGGCAGATAGAGAGGTGGCCGATCCATCAGAAACTGGGAAGTGGTGCTATGGTAAAATTTGCAGCCCATAGGTCCATTCAGGAGGACAAGAGAATTTCTGATTCCTTCTACTCCGAATAAAATTCCTGTGAGGCTGTCAGCCGGAATAGGATCAGCTCTGAAGGTACTGTTCGAAGTATACTCTGTCATTGTTCCACGCTCCTTCCCTCTTTCTTTTCTGCAGATCCGCCCAGCGCCGGATGACATCAATACCGGAAGCAAAACCCGCTAAAGGCATCATAGGCAGGGCATCCTTTACGTAATCGCCATCCTCTACAGGCGGCGTATAATTGGAGATCACAAAATCAGCCTTCCAGTCACCGGCCTGATCATAGAGATGCTCCCAGTCAAGTTTTTCATTAATATTGTATTTTTCCGGAGTCTCAGTCACATGTACTTCCGTATTGAGGTAATTGATCACACCAACCTGAAGGATCTCCATACCCACATCTGAAGCAGCCTGAAGAACATAATCGATATTTGCATTGATGGTGGTGATCACCAGTCGTTTTCCCTCCAGTTCCGGACGGAGTTTTTCAATTTCCTTCCAATAAACCGCTTCCTCCTGTCGGATCAGATCCGGCACAAGCTCCCTGCAGTTAAAGAAATCTCCAATCTCCTCCAGAAAATGCTTCGTCGCGTGAATACCTATAGGAAAAACAGACTTTGCAAAGCTGCATCCATAGTCCTTCTCCAGCCATGCCTGCAATTCTCTTCCATCCTGTGAATCTGCAGCAAGAATATTCAGAGGGGCAGCCTTAAAGTTTTTCATCTCTTCCACAGTACAGTCACCCAGAAAACGACAGTTGATCTGAATTCCCATCTTCGCCAGCAGATCTCTAATAATCCTGTAGTTGGTCTCATGGTTGATGCCAACAGCCACTTCATTGATGAGGTTCACTCTTTTTTCAATCGGCTGCACATCCCTGTCGATCAGTTCCTCACCCAATGTATGCATACACATACGGATGCCTTCCATATAGTCACCCTTAATATCACCATCAGCATCAATAATGATCACAGGAATCTCCGGTGTACCTAAATCCCGTACTGCCATCAGGTCATCTCCGATGATTCCACTGACACAGGAACTTACAACAATGATCGCTGCCGGCTTCTGTTCTCTTGCCTGCAGCACTGCCTCTTTCAGTTTATCAGTTCCACCAAATACAGCTTCTGCCTGTCCCATATCCGTACATGAAAAATTTGGCGAGATGGCAGAAGGCATCAGAATTCCTCTGTTAAAAAGATTTTTTCTTCCTGGAGAGCTGATATTCTGCCAGGTATAGAAGGCGCAGGCTCTTGGAGAGTGCGCAATGATCAGAGCATCAGTCAGGTGTACACCACAGGTAATGGCTCCATTAAAGGCACAGCCATAGAGAGGTGGACGCTTAAGAGAGGTTGTGGAAGCAGGTCTTGCTTCTATATACTCTGCTGTTTCTGAAG
>JAKSRN010000442.1 GCA_024403585.1 Lachnospiraceae bacterium
CCCGACCAATACATAAAGACATTATGGCAGCAGCACTTATTGACCCCAATCTCTTAAAACTTGCAGAGATCGTCCTCACAGCAGATACCGTAAACAGCAACCCTGCCCTAACCGTCAATGATATTCCGCCGGAGTTCCGTGCAGTATTCTGCACAGAATCCCCCGGAGTCATTGCACGACCGGTTACCATAAAAGAAGGCGTCTTAAAAGCAAACTTCCCGGAGATGAATCCAAGAGAACTCATAAAGCACCCGAAAAATATCTATCTTGAGTGCAATGATTTAGGTCAGTTCTCTCTTACCGCATCTCTTCCGGCAGCAAAATGGCTGCTGAAACATGCAGGGGCAGAAAATATCCTGAAAAACCCTGCCTTATCCCTCGTTCTCGAAACCGCAGGAGAAAAATCTGTCACCTACACAAAAGCAAAAGAGCAGATTCCGCTCTTTGAAGATACCGTTGATGCCCTGAAAGGAAAACTCGATGCAGCTGCCGCATCCGAGGAGATGAAAGGAGCGCTTGAGTTAGTAACCTCATATGCCCCGGACGAGATTGAGTTCTCCTTAAATGATTTAGTCTATACCAAAGAACAGCTCGCTGTCGTAGATAAAGTCCGCACCGCACTCGAAAACCATGAGTTCCTGAAAGTCCACCGCATCTATGATGTGGGAAAAATCATGCTCGTGGGAAAGCCGGGAACAGGAAAAACCTCGTTTGCACTTGCCTTATCAAAGAAGCTGCACATGCCGGTCTTGGAGGTTCGTCTTTCCATGATTACCTCACAGTACTTAGGTGAGACCTCGAAAAACATCGACCGCATCTTTGAGCTGGCAAAAAAGATTGCACCCTGTATTCTTTTCATCGACGAGTTCGACTACATTGCAAAGACCCGTATCTCTGATGATAACGGAACGATGAAACGTGCGGTAAACACGCTTCTTAAGTCCCTCGACCATGTAAACCTGATTAGAAACCGGGTTTTATTTATCGGGGCAACCAACTTCGCAGAAACTCTGGATGAAGCAGTCTGGAGACGTTTTGATGAGGTCGTCAAGTTCGAGATGCCGGACGCAAAGATGCGTGAGGAAATCTTAGAGCATGTTGCATCAGATATTCCCTGCTCACAGAAGTTTTCCGAGATTGCAAAAATCACCGAAGGATTTTCCGGCGCAGATTTACGCATGATGCTTACAGAAGCTATTGTGTCTGCTCTTCTTGAGGGAAGAAAGGAACTTGCAGAATCTGACATTGATTCCGGTATTTCCTTAGTAAAGCGCCGGACATCTGTCAGAAGCGGAGAATAATGCGGATTACTGTTCTTGGGACAGGTGACACCGTAGGAACACCGAAAGTAGGATGTTCCTGCAGTGTCTGTCTCGAAGCACAAAAACGCGGCATTCAGCGTCTCAGGACATCTATTCTTGTTTCGCACGGGGATAAAAATCTGCTGATAGATACATCTCCTGACCTGCGCCAGCAGTTATTAGCAGCAGGATCTCCTCATATTGATGCAATTATCTGGACGCACGGCCACTATGACCACATCATGGGTTTTCCGGATTTTTACCGGGTTCAGCGCGAAACGCTGCAGGTCTATGGTGCGCCTGAGGTTTTAGATTACTGCGGAAGTATTTTTTCATTCATCAAGCATGATGAAATTCCGCTGAAACCATACGCAGCGGCAAATATCTGCGGTATGTCTGTTACGATTTTTCCCGTCGAACATGACGGAACGCCCACATACGGGATGAGAATTGAGGCAGACGGCAAGGTCTTTGCCTACTCATGTGATACACGGGCTGATATTCCCGAAGCCTCGCTTGACCTGATGCGTGATGCAGACCTGCTTCTTCTCGACGGCATTTTCCCGCCGGAAGTGCATATCAAAAAACACATGAA
>JAKSRN010000443.1 GCA_024403585.1 Lachnospiraceae bacterium
CCCCCAAGAAACCAGATCATCCATAAGGTGAACTGAATGGACACATGCTTTGTGAGAAAGAAAAAGGGCGGAATCACCATAAAGAGGATCAGAATGTTTCTTACTCCCCTTTTGTACTGTTTCCTGATGCCGGCGATCTCTTTCTGTTCCAACAGCTCTTCCGTCACACGGACACCAAAAAGCATCTTTGCATTCCTGGACGACTGGCCGTTCATAACCAGAAATACAATCAGGATCGATGGGTACAGGCACGCAAACATAATAATATTCATGAACATTATTCTTCACCTCCAAACGCCTTTTTGCACTCTGTAAGAAATGCCTCCTCTGTCAACCCATTGAGCTTGGCCTCGGAAGCGATTCTCTTCAATAACATTCGGTTGGAGTCGGACAGCTGTGTTTCCAGGGGAAATGCTGACCGGACTCTTGCACCGTTTCTTCTCTGGGCGACGATATAGCCCTCCTGTTTCAATAGCTGATAGGCCTTGCTGACGGTCATGGTATTGATTCCAATCTCCGTGGCAAGCTGCCGAACCGTGGGCAGCTGTTCCTCCGGTTTCAGCTTTCCGGAAGATATTCCCATTACGATCTGATCCCGGATCTGCTGGTAGATAGGCAGATCGGATTGCTCATCTATTAGTATGACCATAAAGATTCTCCTGTATTCTTTGTATTAATACAAACAATACAAAGAGAGGTCATAAATGTCAAGCGGATTATATGTAAAAAATAACAAATAATATGCAAGGATAAGGAATACATATGGCAATTTTAGACAAGATGTGATATAATTCCATTCAAATAGAACGCAGTACAAATCGTACATGTGTGTATAGAGTTTTTGGAACGGATGGGATAGTAGACGATTTGTTGGTCTGAAATCTGACAGATCATCTGTCTTTAGGGCAGAGCTGCGTTCCCCCGGAGAATACTTTCTCTGATTCTTCTGACAGAAGAAGCGGATGCTGAACTGAAAGTGAAGAAGAGATTGCTACAATTGCATACGGAAACCATGACAGTGACGGCGAGGTTCTTCCGAGCGGAAACTTTTGTTGTGAGGTTTTGAAACGGCGGGTGTGCATAGGATACCTATATCCTTAAGCAGACAGACTGAATCAGAACAGAAAAACGGCAGAATCTTCGCGCACTGAAGCTTCTGCCGTTTTTGATGCAAAAGCCTGCCCTGCATTGTTCTGCGTGCATGAAAGGACATTGGGCGAGCAGGAAGGATTCCTGCCCGAGTGCAAAAGGGTGTATAGAGGGACTAAGAAAGAAGAGGATTGTATATGTTAAAGATTGCGATTTATGGAAAAGGCGGAATCGGTAAATCCACAATGACCAGTAACCTGGCGGCAGCATTTGCCATGCTGGGAAAGAAGGTAATCCAGATTGGCTGTGATCCTAAGGCGGATTCCACCATCAATCTGCTGGGTGGGGAACCACTGATGCCGGTTATGAATTACATGCGTGAATATGATGATGATCCGGAGACACTGGAGGATATCTCAAGAGTCGGATTTGGAAATATTCTCTGTATCGAGACAGGTGGTCCGACACCGGGACTTGGATGCGCGGGACGTGGTATTATTGCCACTTTCCAGCTTTTGGAGGATCTGGAACTCTTCGAGAGAGAGAAACCGGACGTGGTACTTTACGATGTTCTTGGCGACGTTGTATGCGGAGGTTTTGCTGCACCGATCCGTGAGGGTTACGCTGAGAAGGTTCTGATCGTTACTTCCGGTGAGAAGATGGCTCTCTATGCGGCTAACAATATCAACTCTGCTGTTAAGAATTTCGAGGACCGCAGCTATGCCAAGGTGCTGGGTCTCATCCTCAACCACAGAAATGTAGAGAATGAAACGGAGAAGGTGCAGGCATTTGCAAAGGAGAGAGG
>JAKSRN010000444.1 GCA_024403585.1 Lachnospiraceae bacterium
TTTTTCTCATCAGGATAATCCCTCATCCTTTTTATTCATTTTTCCATCACGCTGATTCCGTCAGCTGCACATCCTCAACCTGCTCGATGCTGCTCTGATAATCCGTGATACCTTTTCCAACATTCGGATGTTTGCTGGAATAGATCGAATCTCCGATGAAGATTGCAAGTAAAGCAAGTGCAAGCGGTACAACGACCTTATTAGGAATCTTTCTGATATGGTTATCCAGGAACGGAGCCAGAAGATAGGTAATTGCCAGACCGCCCAGTCCGAATACCAGCAAGCCTTCCGCACAGACACGACCGTTGATATTCAGGAAATAGCCTGTATAATCCCACCATTTTGTTCCGCCATTCATTACCTCAAGAGCCACTGATGTGAAGTACTCAACAATACCACAGACAACAACACCCAATACAAACTCCAGCATTGGATTCTTACGGAACTTGTTCAGGATGATCAGCATCAGAACTGCACCATATCCGTAAATCGGAAGCCATGGTCCATGACATACACCTCGGTTTACAAACACACCGTCTGAAATCAGATGCAGAGATACTTCCCAACACCATCCAATGAAACTCACGTTAAAGAAGATCAGGATTATAGAGAAGATAGAATAATGTCTGTCATACTGAACAGAACTTAATTTCACTTTATCATCTGTTCGTTTCAGTCTGTTCAGACGGAACGGATACATCTCCTGTTCCATGATCATTCTGTAGTTTGCCAGTCTGTTCTGAGCGGCTTTCATCTGCTGGTACTGCGCTTCATCTGCATCATAGAAAAGTGTCAGACCGAAGACATTTTCCAGAATACCACGTAAACCGGTATGTTTCTTTACAGGTGCTTCTGCTTCTTTCAGTCTGTCCTGCAGATCAGAATATGCAGTTACAAGCATTTCCTTATCCGCTTTTTCGTACAGGTATACATCATTCAGAAGATCTGCATCCGGAATCTGATTTTCTTTTGCAAGCTTACGAATGTAACTGTAGTACTCTGCATTGGTCATCTCCTGGTATGGGTTGGAGTAGAAGATTCCGGAAAGACCATAGGTGAAAAACTCCAGGATTGACCATCCGATAAAGGAAAAGTTCAGTTTAAATGCTTCCCATTTGTGTCCCTTCATCATCCTTCTTGATAAAGTGATGGCTCTTTTTCCTGTGATCTCAGGATTTTCTGCCAGAATGTATGGAACCATCTGATAGGAGAATGGTTTGATCACTGCACCAATCACTGTGAAAGACCATAAGATCTGGAAGACACTTGTCAGGAACATAGTTCCTGCAACTGAAAATGTTCTCTTTACCTTTACAAAGAACAGGAAACGGCCCATTGGCACTTTTTTATACTGTCTGAGTTCCAATACAATACGTTTTACAGTTACTGCAAATATATTGAATACGAATACCTTCAGAATGATCGCATACACCAAACTGAGCAGGATAAAGAATACAATCGCCATATTTTTCGAACTGGTCATATTTCGGATTGCCTGAAAGATCATATTCAGGGAATTACCTGACGAAATACCGTTCACCAACTCTGAAAATACACCTCTTGAGTGTCCGATGGCAATAATACCAACCTTCGTGGTTTCCTTCTGCTTTCTCTCCATGTAGCGTTGTGCCATCTTGTTACCGTCATCTGCACGGCCTTCTATTAATGCATCAAACACTTTGGAACTGATACTTTCCTCAACACCTTCTGATGTATCTGTAGTAATTGGTGTCAGTGTACTGCTGTAGTCGATTTTCGCAACAGCAAGAATCAGACAGAGAACTACCAACATCCAGTATCCCTTTTTCATTCGGGCACGGGCTTGTCTTTTCCATTCTTTTCTCATTACGTGTCCCCCTTTGTTTTTAGTTGTATTCCTATTTTATAGGAT
>JAKSRN010000445.1 GCA_024403585.1 Lachnospiraceae bacterium
GCGATATAGGTTCCGGGTTCCACATCCAGACCTTCCACAGTGGTATAATCATGGGTCAGTTCCTGTTCTTCCGGAAGAACCGCCTCCTGCTCTTCCTGAGAATCGGTCTGGACCACTGCTTTCTTTCCGCAGCCGTTCAGTAAACCGCTTATGCAGACTGCAGTAAGACCGATACTGATCCATCGTGTCATTCTTCTGTTTTTCATATCGTCACCTGTTTGAAATTCTGAAATCCACTCCCCTTAGGGCTAATCTCAATGCGTACCGGCTTTCCATCTACTGGATTTTCAAATGTCAATGCCGCCGCACACAAAAGGAGTTCCGATTTTCCTCTTCTTTTCGTTGTCGGAGAACTGTTTTCCTCTTGTTTTCCGTACTTATGGTCTCCTATGATCGGCATGCCTGCATGGGCAAGCTGGACACGGATCTGATGGTGCCGTCCAGTCATCAGACGGATTCGAAGCAGTGCCTGTCCATCTTCCTTCTCTTCAAGTACCTCATAGGATAACTGTGACTTCTTCGCCTCTTTGCTCCCGGCCTTTACAACTCTGGAAGAATTGGTCTTTCCATCCCGAAGAAGGTAATCTGTCAAAAGTGCCGTCTTCTCTGCCGGTGCCGGCGAAACAACTGCCAGATACTCTTTTTTCATCTTTCCATTTCTCACCTGTTCTGAACATCTGGCTGCCGCTTCTTTCGTCTTTGCAAAAAGAAGGACTCCTTCTACCGGCTGATCCAGACGGTGTAGCACCGCAAGATAAGGGATCTCTCTTCCCCTTCCTTTGGCTGAAAGATACCCCAGGAGCTGATGTTCCAGATCCATCTGACCTACTGATCCACTCTGAACAGCAATTCCGGCAGGCTTATAGACCACAAGGATCTCATCATTCTCCATAAGGATCTGTTTTGAATTAAACATAACTTATACCTGTTCCTTAATGACTGCAAGGGTAAAGATCGGTGTCGGATTATAGAAAACATCCTTTTTCAGGTAGATCCTTTTTCCCACTTTAAAATCTACGGTAATCCGCTCAGCCCCAAGATCCCCTAAAATCTCCAGATCCCAGGCAGGTCTTGACTGGAAGCTGATGGACAGCTGCTGCTTGATCGCATCATTCTCTTCCAGCATACTGTGTCCCAGTGCATGATGGGCATGATCATGTGGAAGTGCATCCATTCTTGCAGTCTTCTCCAGACCGTAATTAGCATCAAAATTCAAAAGCAGTCCGCCTGGTTTCAAAACACGCAGCCACTCCTGATATGCCTCTTTGGGATGCGGCAGCGTCCAGGTCAGATTTCTGGAGATCACCACATCAAAGATGGAATTGCCAAAAGAAAGATGCTCCGCGTCCATCACATGGAATACACAGTTTTCATCCTCTTCCGCTGCCAGCTGCTCCGCAGACCGAATCATCTCCGGTGTCAGATCGATTCCTGTACAGATATGCCCCTCTTTGGACAGAAGAATGGAAAAATATCCGCTTCCACAGCCCACATCCAGAATATTCAGTGTTTTTTTCTCCGGCAGATATTTATGGATCTCTGCCAGCCAGCGTTCTGTGATCGGATCATGCAGCTCCTGGCGTCTCTGCTCCAGAAAACTGTCGCTTCTTTTTCCCCAGTAGTCCACTACCCGTTCCTTGATATCGCTCTTTCTGGCTTTGATCATGAACATAGGAGTAGATGCACAGCTGATCTTTTCCTCTTCCGACCACACCCGTTTCCAGATCTCTGTATCCGTTTCCACCGTTCCAAAACCGATGGTGGTCAGCACCTCCTGATCCCAGGCAGGTCTGAGTGTTGTAGTCAGAGGCATCTGAAGGGCCAGTTCTTCCATCTTATCGAAATTGTCGCCCACATTACAATCATACACACCGGAATCCTTCGCATTGGA
>JAKSRN010000446.1 GCA_024403585.1 Lachnospiraceae bacterium
AAGGGATTTCGAGAGTTTGACCGCTTTGGGCAGACTCCCGGAATCCCTTTATTTTCTGCAACTGCTTTTTCATGACTCAAGCAGTTGCTTCCACTTTGCTGTATTCTCTTTTTTACAGACCAGATAATAACGAATCGTCGCTGACGGATCTGAAAATGGAATATTCACACGTCCATTGCTCCAATTGGAAACATGCGCAACAGAAACATCTGTTGTAAAGGATGGAAGCTCTGAATAGGTTGTGAGGTTTTTCAGGGCCTCCATGGATTCCTGCTTGTAAAAAGAAGAAGCTGGCATCTCGGCTTTTACAACATCCTCCCAGATGCCGACTTGTGAAAACATAATGAAGTTTTGCCCGTCCATCTCCCGAAAGGTGATGGACTTTCTCGCTGCCGCCGGGTGCATCACGCTGACAGAAAGATTCAGGTGCTCACTGATATACGCCTGAGTATGCAGCCGAGGATCATCCATCGGATGGGGCAGTATAATCACACCGTATTCGTCGGACAGAAGGCCCTGGATAATCGCTTTTTCTGTATCCACAGAGGAGGCAATTGTGATTTCCGGGTATTGGGCGGTGCACGTTGGGAGCAATACCATCAGCGGCCCCGGGGCAATACTGCCGATATGAAGGGTGTGAAGGCTCCGATGATGGCTTCTGACATGGTGTTCCATCTCTTTTTCGCTCGCCAACAGCTTGTGGGCGTATTCTGCCAGCAGCTTTCCGGAACTGTTCAGTGAAAGTCTTTTTTTGTCACGGTCAAACAACGGGAAGCCGAAATAGTCCTCCAGCTTCTGCATAGACCGGGTGAGGGTTGGCTGGGTCATATGAAGTTTTTCCGCAGCTTCACTGAGGGTGCCACAAGCCGCGAAGGCGTCCAGCTGCTCCAGAAGATAGATTTCTATCATGCCGTCCTCCATAGAATATACGTAACGCGTATGTTTATATTGATAATTCTTATTTTACAATAGGGGGTGTCCTGTTGTAAAGTATAGATATGAAAAATATTTTTTGGAGGTAACGATCATGGAATACATTACACTCAATAATGGTACCAAGATGCCTGTGGCAGGGATCGGTACATTTCTGCTGTCCCCCGAGGATGCTGAAAAGTCCGCACTTGCCGCTCTTTGCAATGGCTATGAGCTGATTGACACCGCTAATGCCTATATGAACGAAAGGGCCGTCGGCAGAGCGATGCAGAAAAGCGGCAGAAAAAGAGAAGAGATTTATCTGGTAACCAAGCTGTGGCCCAGCGTTTACGCCAATGCCGATCAGGCCATTGAGGATACGCTGAAGCGGCTGAACACCGACTATATTGATCTTCTGTTCCTGCATCAGCCCTGCGGTGACTATGAAGCGGCTTATGCGGCCATGGAACGTGCCGTCAAGTCCGGAAAGGTCAAGTCCATCGGTCTTTCCAACTTCGATGAATTCAATTTGCCGAAGATGAAAGACTTAGTGGAAAAAGCCGAAATCAGACCCGCGGTCGTGCAGGTGGAGGCGCATCCCTATTATCCGCAGGCAGAACTGAAAAGCTATCTGGATACCTTTGGCGCAAAAATCATGGCATGGTATCCGCTGGGACATGGCGACAAGGCTCTGCTGGAAGAAAAGGTATTTGCAGACCTTGCAGCGAAATATGGCAAATCCCCGGCTCAGATCATCCTCAGATGGCATACCCAGATTGGCAATATTGTTATTCCCGGCTCCAGAAATGCTGCCCATATTAAGGACAATATCGCAATCTTCGATTTCAAATTAACCGATGAGGAGATTCAGAAGATTGACGAGCTGAACAAGGGAGTTCGCTATTACTTCTCCTCCGAAGAAGCACTGGCCAATTATGCTGCCTTTGCTCCTGATTTTGATGCACAGCCTTAA
>JAKSRN010000447.1 GCA_024403585.1 Lachnospiraceae bacterium
TAAATCCATGGCAGGTTCTCGTTGATCTCCAGAATTACAATATCTGCTTTGTCAAGGATACCCTTTGCAACACCTGCTCCGCTGGACAGGTTAAAATATCCGTGTTTGTCCATTGGTGTAACGCACATCATGGCAACATTTACCTCAAGGAAATGCCGATAGTACGGAATTACATTGCGGAAGATCATAGGAATATAGTTGCAGAGGCCTTTGTCGCAGAGCTTACGCTCGTAGCCGGAACAATGCCAGCTGTTATAGATAAAATGTTCTCTCTTCGGATCGCATTCAACAATCTCCAGTGGTCCGAAAAGAAGGCTGCCTCTTACCTTTACATCGGTAAGTTCGTCTTTTCTCTTTGCCAGAGCTTTGTCCAGAAGATACGGAAAGGTGATGTGGGCGGTGTAGTCGATCCAGTCTCCGCTTTTTACTACCTGGACGGCTTCCTCTGGTGTTCGGAGCTTCATCTGGTATTCTTCCTGGAATGTCATCATAAGCCAAAATCCCCCTTTTTTTTACTTTGACGTCATTTTTTAATATTATCGCATGCATAGAATGGCTTTTTCAAGGGGAAACGAAGTGTTCATGTCTCTCTTTAATACTTCATTCCGATGACTTGACGTAATTAGTAATACTATTTATTATGGAATGAAAATTACATATAGGCTGCACTTTTTGCAGCAGAGAGGGGTAACTATGAATGACAACAATTCATTTGTTGTAAAGGATGCCAGATCACTGGGACCTGCGAAGATGCTTCTTCTCGGCTTCCAGCACCTGTTTGCCATGTTTGGAGCTACTATTCTTGTTCCGATTCTGGTTGGGGGCTACTTTAAGGAAGCTACCGGTGAACCGCTGACCGCTGGTCTGACTGTATCTGTCACACTGTTCTGCGCAGGTGTCGGAACACTTCTGTTTCATCTTTGCACCAAATTCAGGGTGCCTGCCTTTTTAGGTTCTTCCTTCGCCTTCCTTGGAGGTTTTGCCACTGTAGCAAATCTTTCTTCCGGGAAATTTGCAGGAATGCCTGTAAATGAAAAGGCTGCTTATGCATGCGGAGGTATTCTGGTAGCCGGCTGTCTCTACTTTGTACTGGCGCTGATCATCCAGCTTGTTGGTGTAAAACGCGTGATGCGTTTTCTGCCTCCTGTTGTTACAGGTCCGATCATCATCTGCATCGGTCTGTCACTGGCATCTTCTGCCATCAACAATGCATCCACCAACTGGCTTCTGGCCCTGATCGCACTGGTTGTGATCATCATCTTCAATATCTGGGGCAAGGGAATGTTCAAGATCATTCCAATCCTGATGGGTGTTGTGATCTCTTACATCTGTGCACTGATCTTCCATGCCATGGGAATGACCAATCCTGACGGAAGTGCCATCTTTGATTTTGCATCTGCGGCATCCTCCAGCTGGGTAGGACTTCCACACTTCCAGATCTGCAAGTTCGATGTAACTGCAATCCTGGTTATGGCACCGATCGCCATCGCATCCATGATGGAGCATATCGGTGATATGTCTGCCATTTCTGCAACAGTCGGTGAGAACCTGATCGAAGATCCGGGTCTTCACAGAACACTTCTGGGTGACGGTATTGCAACTGCCTTTGCGGGACTGCTTGGCGGACCTGCCAATACTACTTACGGTGAGAACACTGGTGTACTGGAGCTTTCCAAGGTACACGATCCACGTGTCATCCGTCTGGCGGCAGTATTTGCCATTATCCTGTCCTTCATTCCGAAGTTCTCTGCACTGATCTCTACCATGCCATCTGCCATCATCGGTGGTGTGTCCTTCATGCTGTATGGTATGATCTCTGCAATCGGTGTCCGCAACGTGGTGGAAAACCAGGTGGATCTGACCAAATCAAGAAACCTGAT
>JAKSRN010000448.1 GCA_024403585.1 Lachnospiraceae bacterium
TGGATCCGTCAGCGTTCTCAAGAGCTTCCCATGTAGATCCCATGTTACGGAAGTGATACTCATCACATGTAAGACCAACCAGTGGATGGTTAACCTCTTTGATGATAGCATATGCCTCGTCGAAACGGTTGATTGTCATAGATGGAGCTGCAACGAACTCGATAGACAGTTTGATTCCTTCCGGCTCAACGATTGGAAGCATGGATTTGATAACCTCAACTGTATCAGCTTTGATCTCATCGATTGTAGCCTCAACTTTGATGTCCATGGATGGAACTACTACGATCATTCCGCAGCCAAGGATTTTACAACGACGAACGATCTCTCTTAACTCATCGAGAACTGCATCTTTCTCTTCCTGAGTTGGTTTCATGTTGAAGAAGCACAGAGCGTTGTAGGAAGCCATCTTCAGATGATGTGTTGCGAAGAACTCGCCCATCTCCTCAAGTGTAACTTTTCCTGCCTCAAGATCTCTGTCCAGACACTCAGACTGGATATCGATCAGGTCAAATCCATATTTCTCGCAAAGCTCCATATCCTTCATTACGGAATGATCTTTACATCCTTTGCTGTTAGCCTCGTTAAAACCGATTCTCATTAGTCAATCCTCCTTACATAATAATAATACATATCCAAAAAGCTTTTCATAAAAGCACATCAGCACTCCCTGATGTGCTTTCATCATATCACTGTGTGCCCGTGAACGCAATAGGGATTTTATACATTTTTGGACGAATTTTTTCGTGATTTTTCCCCAAAAACGCTGAAAGGGAGAATCTACAGATTCTCCCTCTTATAGTGAACTGCATCGGTAAGTGAATTACCAAAGATTTCCGCTCAATATTCTAAATATTATATTTTGTTTTGATCACAATGTCTGTATGCAGTTTTTCTGTATCCGGACGGACTCCGTCCACCAGCAGGGAAAACATACGTGTCACCGGCTCATGTCCCTGGACATGGGCATCCTGACCGATCAGAAAATGAATCATTCCCTTTTTCAGCTGCTCAATATTGCTGTCTGTCAGGTCATTGGAAATAATTTTGATCTTGCCCCGTTTTCCGGCTTTCTCAACTGCTCTGCAGACACCCGGCGCACCTGCGGCTGCCACATAAAACCCACCCAGGTTCGGACAGTCCTTCATCAGTTCTTCCGCGATCTGTTCTGCTCTTTCCTCACTGTCATATATATATCTTACATCCAGGATATCCGCATCCTCTCTGCAGGAAGTCATCTCACGCAAAAAGCCTTTTACCCTGTTGCTGTGCGAATGGTTCAGCGGGTAACCGGACAACACGGCAACCCCCCTGGATTCAGGAAGGATCTGTGCCATTAAACCACCTGCTGCTTTTCCGGACTGGCGGCTGTTCTGACCGATATAACAAACTCTTTTTGAATTCTCTGCATCTGAGTTAAACGTAATAACTGGAATATTCTCATCTGCAAATGCATTGATCTTTTCAATCACACGTTCATCGTCAGTTCCCATAAAGATCAGACCATTGCATCCTGCCTCTTTTAAGTTATCCATCTCACTCAGCGTTCTGCCGGCACTCTGGCCTTCAAAAGTACGGATCTCTGTCTCCACACCAAACATCCTGATTTCTTCTCTTGCTTCCTCAACACCTTCCAGAAGCTTTTTAATAAACGGTGTTTCCATACTCTGAATGATCACACCAATCCGAATGCCTTGTTTAGAGAGTGCCAATGCGCGTCCCGCCCGATTCGGCTGGTAACCCATCTCTTTGGCAATGTTTTTAATTTTCTCTGCAACCACAGGATTGATTCTTCCTCTGTTGTTCAGTGCCCTGTCAACAGTTCCTCTGGAAACACCAGCAGCTTCCGCGATCTGCTGTAATGTTACACCCATTC
>JAKSRN010000449.1 GCA_024403585.1 Lachnospiraceae bacterium
ATGGGATCCTGTAACGTCTTTATTTAGGCAGTTTGAAGGAGCTCTTCAGAGATACGATTCTGTTGAATACCAGTGCGCCTGGTTTAGAATCTTTTGCATCTACACAGAAGAATCCGTTTCTTACAAACTGGAAGCTGTCATATGCTTTTGCATCTGCCAGAGCAGGCTCAACGAAGCAGTTTTTACGAACCTCCAGAGAGTTTGGATTAATGTTCATGGTTCCATCCTCGTTGTATACACCCTTCTCCTCGTCGATCAGGTTCTCATAGAGTCTGCACTCTACCTGAACTGCAGAAGCAGCATCCAGCCAATGGATGGTTCCTTTTACTTTTCTTCCGTCAGGGCTGTTACCGCCACGGCTTGCCGGATCATAAGTTCCGTGTACAACAGTGATGTTGCCGTTCTCGTCTTTCTCGCAGCCAGTGCATTTTACAAAGTATGCGTTCATGAGACGAACCTCATTGCCAGGGAACATACGGAAGTATTTTCTAGGCGGAACTTCCATGAAGTCCTCACGCTCAATGTAGAGTTCTCTGGAGAATGGAATCATACGGGATCCTAATGCTTCGTTCTCAAGGTTATTTGCAACCTCCAGCTCCTCTGTCTGTCCTTCCGGATAGTTGTCGATCACAAGTTTGATCGGATCCAGGATTGCCATTGCACGAGGTCTCTTCATCTTCAGATCCTCACGGATACAGTACTCCAGCATAGCATAATCAACAGAGCTGTTTGCTTTGGAAACACCACAAAGCTCAACGAAGAGTTTGATGGACTCTGGTGTGAAACCTCTTCTTCTGAGGGCAGCGATGGATACCAGACGTGGATCATCCCATCCGTCTACAACACCTTCCTCAACCAGCTTCTTGATGTATCTCTTACCTGTAACTACGTTAGTCAGGTACAGTTTTGCGAACTCGATCTGTTTTGGTGGATGTGGATACTCCAGCTCACGTACAACCCAGTCATACAGTGGGCGGTGATCCTCAAACTCCAGTGTACAGATGGAATGTGTTACACCCTCAATGGCATCCTCGATCGGATGAGCAAAGTCATACATTGGATAGATGCACCATGCATCACCTGTGTTCTGGTGAGACAGATGAGCAACACGGTAGATAACCGGGTCACGCATGTTGATGTTTGGTGAAGCCATATCGATCTTTGCACGAAGTACTTTTGTTCCATCTGCAAACTCACCGTTTTTCATTCTCTCAAAGAGATCCAGATTCTCTTCTACAGAACGGTTTCTGTATGGGCTCTCTTTTCCAGGCTCTGTCAGAGTACCTCTGTACTCACGAATCTCCTCAGCAGTCAGATCACAGACAAATGCTTTGCCTTTTTTGATCAGTTTGATCGCTGCCTCATACATATCACCAAAATAGTTGGAAGCGAAGAAGAGACGGTCTTCCCAGTCAGCTCCCAGCCACTGAATGTCTTTTTTGATAGACTCAACAAACTCAGAACGCTCTTTGGTTGGGTTTGTATCATCAAAACGCATGTTGAACTGACCATTGTACTGCTGTGCCAGTCCATAGTTTAAAAGGATGGATTTTGCATGTCCGATATGCAGATATCCGTTTGGCTCCGGTGGAAATCTTGTACAGATTTTCTCGTAGGCTCCCTCCTGCAGATCTTTCTCGATGATCTGCTCAATAAAGTTCTTGGAAACGACTTCTTTTTCGTTCTTCACAACGACTTCTTTTTCCATGGATCTTAGGTCCTCCCTGAGTTTCTTTATTATGTATGGCGTGTGTATCAGAAAGCTTGTTCAAGACGGAAAAGAACGGTTATCTGACACCTGCCTATGTATCTTTGGGCATAGTATCCCCTATCAATACGGTTATACAGACTTTATGATAACACATATCTCC
>JAKSRN010000045.1 GCA_024403585.1 Lachnospiraceae bacterium
TTTCGTTGATGGCGGGGGATTTAAGGGTTCTTGGAAACTTTAAGGCAAATCTGTAGATCAAAGCGAATGTGTAAATCAAAGCGAATGTGTAAATCAAAGCGATATTCTTTTCTATTCTTCATATCGAAAAGTATAAAAGGGACCTGCACAGAGGCAGGTATGCCGAACAGAATGATTTCCGTAAATTCTTCTTTACATAACAAATCTCTTTTGTTATAGTAGCCAATGGTGCTATCCACCCAAGCAGTTCGGGTCCGATATCCTGCTTGTAAAATACTAAAACCAAAGGAGATAACTAAATATGATCAAAAAAGAATGGGAGAACACGAAGATTCTCCTCCGTAACGTTCCAAGTCCCGTGATCACACTCTTTGTTGTCAGTGTGATCGTCATGAATCTTCTGGCTAATAAAGAGCTGTTTTCCGCTCAGTATCTTGCCCTTGACTGTGGTTTCACCGTCAGCTGGGTATCATTTCTTTGCATGGATATCCTTTGTAAGCGTTTTGGCGCAAAAGCATCTGTCCGTGTATCTGTTTACGCACTGTTCATCAACCTCTGCGTATGTATCCTGTTTAAATTATTAAGTCTGACACCAGGTATGTGGGGTGAGTTTTATACCACTGAGATGCCTGAGGTGAACGCAGCTCTGAACGCCACGATTGGCGGCTCCTGGTATGTTGTAGTAGGAAGCTCAGTGGCTATGCTTTCATCCTCCTGTGTCAATGCTTTCTTTAATAAAACAATTGCAAAGAGACTGAAAAAAGACAATTTCGGTGCATTTGCCATCCGATCTTATGTATCCACCGGAATTGCCCAGTTCTGTGATAACCTGGTTTTTGCTCTGCTGGTATCTCATGTCTTCTTCGGCTGGACCTGGATCCAGGTATTTACCTGTTCCATTACAGGAGCAGTGATGGAGCTGCTTTGTGAGGTTTTCATCAGCCCGATCGGATATAGGGTGGTTAAGCAGTGGGAAGCTGAGGATGTAGGACGTGAGTATCTGGAGTTTATAGAGGAGCAGGATGAAGCGTAAAGGATAAACTATTATGGACGTGTTAATAACAGGAACCTACAGTGGGATCGGAAGGGCCACTGCATTGTATTTTCTTGAGAGAGACCATCATGTGACAGGGATGGACTGGAAAGAATCCAGCATCTGTCATGAGAATTATGAGCATGTTATAGCTGATGTGAGATACCCGGACCAGTTTCCCCATCAGCTGAAACCGGAGATACTGATCAATATTGCCGGCGTTCAGGATTCCGGTCATGATATCGACGTGAATCTGAAGGGCGTAATTAATGTGACAGAGCAGTATGCATTTCACAATGATCGCATGAAAGCTGTGGTGATCATGGGATCAGCCAGTGCTCATACAGGCTCTGAGTTCCCTGAATATGCAGCCTCCAAGGCAGGACTTCTGGCCTATACAAAGAATGTGGCCAACCGTCTGGCACCACAGGCTATCTGCAACAGTATTGATCCTGGCGGAGTATTGACAGATCTGAACAAGTGTGTCATTGAGGATGAAAAGCTTTGGAATCAGATTATGGAGCTGACACCTTTGAAAAGGTGGGCTTCGCCGGAAGAAATCGCAGAGTGGATTTATTTTGTGGCGGTGAATAACCGTTTTATGACAGGACAGAACCTGCTGATCGATGGAGGAGAGGCGGGGAATACAAAGTTTATCTGGCCGGAATAGAAAACAGAACAAACGATTAATAGATACAAATAAAATTAACCGATACAAACAAAAGAGGATCTGACACAGTTCATGTGCCGGATCCTCTTTTGTGTTGTACTATATTCCACCAGGGAATCACCTAAGTTCAAACTGCTATCATCCAATAACCCCTGGCGGGGGTTGCGTATGACTAACCAAACCAATACACTGATTTTAGTAAATTTAAATAGTATCTATATGGGAGGGCAACTATGAAAAGAAAAGTATTATCACTGCTCTTTGCCGGAATGATGATCGTATCTCTTGCCGGATGTGGAGGAAAGACAGAACAGGCTGATTCATCTGCAGCTAAAGCAGACACTGCTGCATCAAGTGGAGAGACACAGCAGGCTGAGAATGACGATGCGGAAGAAAAAACTCTGACGGTCGCAGCAAGCAGAGATACTGGAGAGCTGAATCCTCACACTTACAGCAGTCCGATGTGGGTTCAGTCACTGGTTTATGAAGGAATGACCCGTTTTGTGGACGGAAAGGTTGTTGGTGGTATTGCAGAATCCTGGGATATCTCTGATGACGGAAAAACCTATACCTTCTATCTGGATAAAGACAATGTATTCAGTGATGGAACACCTGTTACAGCAGAGATCGTAAAGAAGAACTTTGATGCTGTTATCGCCGTAAAAGAGAGACATGACTGGATGGAGACCTATCAGGTACTTGATTCTGTTGATGTTGTGGATGAGTATACAGTTCAGCTGAATCTGAATGCACCTTTCTCCGGTCTTCTTCAGGAGCTGGCTCTTTCCCGTCCTGTAAGAATCGGTGCTGAGGCAATGTTCCCTGACAGTGGTGATACACTGAATGATCCGATCAAAGAGCCGATAGGCAGTGGTCCATGGAAAATTGTGGAGCATGTGGACAGCCAGTATTCCATCTTTGAGAGAAATGATAACTATCACGGAACACTTCCGTCTTACAAATATCTGAAGGTAATGATCATTCCGGATATCAATACTGCAGCCAATGCATTAAAAGCCGGTGAGATCGATATGATCTACGATCTGGACAGCCAGATGACAGGCGATATCTATAATGAGCTGGAGGCTTCCGGATTTACAGCAAGCATCTCTGATCCTGTTACAACCAATATGATCCTGGTAAACACTGCAAGCGGAGCAACAAAGGACGATGATGTCCGTCTGGCTCTTGAGTATGGTATCAACAAAGAGTCAATCTCCAAAAATATCTATGGAGGACTCCAGCCGGTAGCAGATTATCTGATGAATCCGAAAACACCATACTGCGACGATCCTGATATTGTTACCTATACCTATGATCCTGAGAAGGCAGCAGAGATTCTTGATGAAGCAGGATGGGTTCTTGCTGATGGAGCATCTGTTCGTTCCAAAGACGGAGAAGATCTTGTTCTTCGCTTCCTCTATGAAGGTGATAACGAATCCGTAAAAACCATGGGTCAGGCAATTCAGGCTGAATATGCAAAAATCGGTGTACAGGTTGATATGATCGCGCAGGATTCTACAAACTATGGTACTGCACAGAAAGAGGGTGCGTTCGAGCTCCTTCAGGCAGAGACATGGGGAGATCCATTTGATCCTCATTCCTACATGTCCTCCTTCCGTGTAACTACTCATGGAGATTATGCTGCTCAGCTTGGTCTGGAGAACAAGAAAGAGATCGATGATAAGATTACAGAGGCACTGAATTCTACTGATGAAAAAGTAGTGGAAGACAATTATCAGTATGTTCTTGAAACATTAACAGAGCAGGCTGTTTATATTCCTGTCACCTATACCACAAAAGCTATTATCTATAATCCGGATAAAGTAGATCAGGTAAGCTACAACACAACCTTAGATGTTCTGTACGAAACATTTACAGTAAAATAACAGGTCAGCACAGCGGGGTGGTTTTCCACCCCGCATTTTTCTTAAAAAAGCTGGTGCCTTAGGAAAAGGAGAAAATATGTTAAAGTATGCTGTTAAGCGCATTCTGCTTATCATACCGATACTGTTTCTTGTGTCGGTTTTTGCCTTTGGTCTGGTACGTCTGATGCCAGGTAATGCCGAAATGGCATTTCTGCAGGCTGCAGGTATTCCGCCTTCAGATGAAGCTCTGGAACATGCTGCCGAAGAGCTGGGCCTTAATCGACCAATCACAGAGCAGTACACGGAATGGCTGGGTAAGGCGGTGCATCTGGATTTCGGTGAGTCCTTTACCAGTCACAAGGTAGTAAGAGAAGAGGTTCTGGGAGCTCTTCGTAATACAGCAATCCTTGCGGGTTTTTCTACGCTTCTGATTCTGATCATCTCTGTTCCTATGGGAGTGTTATCAGCAGTCAGGGCGGATAAAGAATTGGATCATATGAACCGAATACTGGCATTTCTTGGAAGCTCCATGCCTTCTTTCTGGCTGGGACCTCTTCTGGTGCAGCTGTTCTGTCTGAAGCTTGGCTGGTTTCCGGTTCAGGGCTTCGGAACCCTTCGGCATCTGATCCTTCCGGGATTTACGATGGCGGTTCTTTACATTGCCACATATTCACGAACGCTGAGAAACAGCCTTCTGGAAAATATGAACCGTCGATTTGTCATGTACAGCCGGGCGAGAGGTATCAGTGAGAAGAAGATTGTAATGAATCATGTTCTCCGAACTTCACTGATCCCTGCTGTTACAACCTTTGGTGTGAATTTCGGACATATGATGGCAGGAACAGCTATTGTAGAGATCTTATTCTCATGGCCGGGGATCGGAAGACTCTGTGTAGGTTCTATTACCTCAAGAGATTATCCGATGATCCAGGGATATATTGTTGTTATCTCAGTGATCTTTGTCCTTGTAAATCTGATCACAGACCTGATCACTGTAGCACTTGATCCGCAGATGAGGGAGAGCCTGTAACATGAAAATGAAAATTTTTCTGAAACGTTTATTTGAGAAAAAAACAACCTGTATCTTTGTCGCACTGGTACTGGTGATCGTGCTGGCCGGACTGCTGGCCGGAGTACTTGCTCCTTACAATCCGCTGGAGCAGGTATTGGATGACAAGCTTCAGATGGCATCCTCCGCTCATCTGATGGGAACAGATCATCTGGGAAGAGATATGTTTTCAAGAGTACTGTATGCCATCCGTACAACCCTTGGCTTCGCAGCACTCTGTACCTGCCTGGCTGCGATGATCGGCATCAGTCTGGGCATTCTTGCCGGATATATCGGAGGGGTACTGGATATGGTGATCATGAGATTCTGCGATATTCTTTATGCATTTCCGGGACTGGTACTGGTTATGGCGATTGTCGGATTCATTGGAGTAGGAATCTTCAATGTAGTGATCGGTATGCTGCTGACGCAATGGCTCTGGTATGCACGTGTAAGCAGAAACCTGACTGTCGCAGAAAAAACAAGAAGCTATATTTCAGCAGCAAAAGTGAACGGTGCTTCTGGATTAAAAATTATGACAGGGCATATTCTTCCGAATATTATTCCGAATATGCTGGCAATCTTTACAGTTGATTTTGGACATACGATCCTGTCTATCTCCGGATATTCCTTCCTGGGACTGGGTGTTCAGCCACCGGGAGCAGAACTGGGAGCAATGATCAATGAGGGCAGAAACTATATCAATTCGGATCCGTGGCTGATCTTCTGGCCGGGAATCGTAGTTCTGATCGTTGTGGTATCTGTGAATATCATCGGTGATAACATGCGTGATGCACTGGATGGAACAAAATAAGGGAGGGTTTTATGAGTAAGATCTTACAGGTAAAGAACCTGACCATCGGTTTAAAGAAAAAGAAAGAACGCATCAGTGCTGTGGATCATCTGAGCCTTTCTCTGGAAAGGGGAAAAACTCTGGGAATTATCGGAGAAAGCGGCAGCGGAAAATCTCTGACCTGTAACAGTATTCTGGGTCTTCTGAATAAGGCAACCTGGGATGTAAAGGGAGAGATGCTTCTGGAGGAAAAGGCATATCATCCGGAAAACAGGAAAGAGATGCAGAAAATCTGCGGAAACAGGATTGCGCTGATCATGCAGAATCCAATGAGTGCATTTAATCCGGTGATCACAATCCGTGCCCACTTTGAAGAGACGCTGAATAAGCCTGGGGTAAAGAAAAAAACCAGGGCTGAGGTTGCTAAAATCGCTGAGCAGCTTCTGGAGAGAATGTACATCAGAGATCCGAAATCCGTTCTGGATTCTTATGCTTTTCAGCTGTCAGGCGGTATGCTGCAAAGGATCATGATCGCACTTGCTCTTGCAGTTCAGCCGGAAATACTGGTGGCTGATGAACCTACAACGGCTCTTGATCTCAGTGTGCAGTATGAGATTCTGAAGATTCTGAAAGAATTGCAGGCGGAATATAACATGTCCGTTCTGATCGTTTCACATGACCTGAGTGTGATCAGAAGTCTGTCAGATGAGATTGCAGTGATGTATGCCGGTAATTTTGTTGAAAAAGGTCCTGCAGAAGAGGTCCTGGAGAATCCTATGCATCCTTATACAAGGCTGCTGTTTGCTGCAAAACCGGATTTTACCAAAAACAGACTTCCTGTGATGCAGGGACAGCCGCCTACACTTGGTAATCGGGCAGAGGGCTGTCGTTTCCGCACCCGCTGTCCATATGAAGAAGAAAGCTGTGCAGGATATTGTGAGCCGGTTACTTTCGAGAGAGAAGGGCATTATTGCAGCTGCAGAAAATGGGAGAGTATAAACGGAGGTGCCGCTGATGGCAATTCTAACAGTTGAGAATATAGAAAAATCCTACCGTATCAAAAAAGATAAGAAGAGAACAAAGCTGATGGCTGTTCATAACGTCAGTTTTGAGATCAAAAAAGGCAGTTGTGTGGGACTGGTAGGTGAAAGTGGCTGTGGCAAGAGTACACTTGGACGCATCATCAATGGTCTGGAGAAAGCAGATGCCGGAAAGATCCTGATCGACGGAGTGGATATTCATGAAAAAAGCAGAAAAGAACTCTCCTGCAGGGTGCAGATGGTCTTTCAGGATAGTTATGATGCGGTAAATCCACGGTATACAGCTTCTCAGATTGTGGAGGAACCTCTTAAAAATCTTACAAAACTGAATAAAACAGAAAGAGAAGAAAAAATCAGAAAGCATCTGTCAGAAGTGGGGATTTCAGAGTCTGAATGGAATAAGTATGGTATGGAATTCAGCGGCGGTCAGCTTCAGAGAGTATGTATCGCAAGGGCACTTGCAGCTGAACCGGATCTGATTGTTCTGGATGAGCCCCTCAGCAGTCTGGATGTTTCTGTTCAGGCACAGATTCTGAATCTTCTGCATGATATTCAGAAAGAAAAAGAACTGACCTACCTTCTTGTATCGCATGATCTTGAAGCAGTCTATTATCTGGCTGATGTGATCATTGTAATGTATGGCGGTCAGATCATGGAAAAAATAGACAGCATGGACTATTTTAACCGTATGCAGCATCCGTATACCAGAATGCTGCTGGCTTCCGTCCCGGGGTATGAGGATGCTGGTGGAGAGCGCGAAAATAACAGGACAATTTATAAAGATATGGGCACACAGCTGGAAGGCTTTATGGGCTGTCCTTATTGCGGAAGATGCCGGTTCGCAACAGAAAGATGCTGGAATGAAAGACCGGTTCTTCAGGAGGTTGAAAAGGGACATTATATAGCTTGTCATAAGGAGACTAGCCATGCAGATTAATTTACAGCATTATTTACGGGTAGCGGGCTTTATCCGCTTTATCAAAATAGAGATATTCCTGAAAATCTTTCTGGGACTATGTGTAACAGCTACCTATGTACTCCAGGCAATCTGTTTATCCAGAGGTATTGCACTGGTTTTTGCGCATAGTTCTTTTGAAAATGCAATCCTCTGGTACCTGCTGGCAGCAACTCTGATTGTTCTGCGAGCTCTGCTGGTACGGTATATGGAAGGCTATACGAAGAAAGTTGCCGGAAAAGTAAAGACAGTGATCCGCGAGCAGCTGATTGAAAAACTGCTTGCATTGGGACCGGGTTATCAATCAGATAAACGATCCGGAAAGATGCAGTCGCTCTTAACTGACGGAGTTGAATATCTCGAACCTTATCTGGTGAACTATATTCCTCAGATCTTTGTAGTAGCACTTTCTGTTATTCCTATGATCTGGTATATCAGTTCCCTGAATACCGCGGCAGGCATGCTCCTGCTGCTGGCAGTTCTGGTATCTATTATTGTACCGTATCTTCTGATGCCCTTTACGCAGAAATCCTGTATTGGTTACTGGAGAGAATATGCCGTGCTGAATTCTCAGTATGTGGACACCATGCAGGGTATGAATACCCTGAAGCTCCTTGCCGCAGAGGATGACAGAGGAGCAGAACTTGCAAGCGACAGTGAAAAGTTTCGTTATCGCCAGATCGTGAATACCAGAAACTCTCTTTTTTCTTCCGCTGCAATGATCTTCATGATGGGGGCAGGAACTTCCATTACCACCGGAATTGCAGCTTATGCCTGCAATGACGGAAAGCTTGATTATGCAGCACTTCTTACAATCATGTTTCTGGTGATTGAATGTATCCGGCCGATCGGAGATATGAATAATCACTGGCATTCTTCCTATATGGGACTCTCAGTGTCCAAAGAACTGCTGGAGATTCTGGATGAAGCACTTCCTGTAAAGGAAGCAGACGATCCACAGGAGTTCCCTTCAGAGGCAGGAAAACTTCCTGAGCTCTCTTTTGAAGATGTGACCTTCCAGTACAGCAAAAACAGGGAGGTGGCACTCAGGGATCTGAACTTTATGATCCGTCCGGGTCAGACAGTGGCTTTTGTTGGTGAATCCGGCTCCGGTAAATCTACGATCCTGAACCTGCTTCTTCGTTTTTATGATGGATATGAAGGACGGATCTCTGTGAATGGTCAGGATATCCGGCAGATGAAACTGGAGGAACTGAGGGAAAATATTGCTGTGGTCTTTCAGAACAGTTTTCTCTTCTACGGAAGCGTGATGGAGAATCTCCGCATTGCCAATCCGGAAGCTTCTGATGAGGAAGTGATGCAGGCTGCAAGAATAGCCTGTGCCCATGACTTTATTATGGAACTGGAACATGGCTATGATACGCTGGTTGGGGAAAGAGGAGTTACTCTGTCCGGTGGCCAGAGACAGAGACTTTCCATAGCCCGGGCAATCCTGAAAAAAGCACCGATTCTCGTGATGGATGAGGCAACCTCCAGTGTAGATGCACAGGCCGAGAAGGTGATTCAGGAAACAATGGAGAAGCTGCAGGGAAGTTATACAACGATCCTGATCGCCCACCGTCTTTCCACCATCCGGCATGCCGACAGGATATTTGTTCTGAATAAAGGAAGACTTGTGGAAGAAGGAAGGCATGATGAGCTGATCAGAAAAGATGGATACTATAAGGCTCTCGTTGAAGCACAGGAGAAAGGACAGGGCATATGAAGGGTGTCAGAGAATTAATAAAGCATTTGAAACCGTATCGTCTTCAGATCCTGGGGGCGATCATCTCCGGTATTCTGAAAGAATTCTTTATTGTCGCAGCAGTCGGAATCTGTGCATATATGGCTGCAAGAGTAGCAAAGGGCCAGCCGCTTGAGGATCATCCCTACATGCTTCTTCTGGTACTTGTTGTAATCGCAAGAGCTGTATTTGCCTATCTGGAGAGCTTCCTCAATCATGATGTTTCCTATCATATACTTGTGGATTTCCGTGTGGGACTGTACGAAAAATTCATCACCATTTGTCCGGATATTCTGCTGACCCAGCGTTCCGGCCAGATCTCTACTACTTTGATGAATGATGTAGAAGTACTGGAATGGTTTTATGCCCATACAGTTGGAATTGTTTTTGTGGATGCAGCGGTTGTAGCGGCACTCACCGTTTTTCTGGGAAGCCTTCACTGGCTGCTTGCAGTATGTATTCTGATCAGTACACTGCTTTTGATCGTGATTCCTTTTATTATGAGGAAAAAAGCAGATGTGCAGGGAGCTGAGAGCAGATTCCGCCTGGGTGAAGCCAACTCTGTTACACTGGAAGGAATCAATGGTCTCAATGAATTGCTGATGCTGAATGCGGTAGATTCTTATAAAAAGAAAAACAGAGCTTTTATGGATCGTCTGATCGATATTCAGATCCGTTACGCAAAAAGAATGGGAACGGAAGGCGGACTTCTTCAGGTTACTTCCGGTATCACAGCAGTACTGATCAATATCATTGCAATCTCACTTGTATTTCAGAACAGATTGTCACTGGAATGGTATGCAGTGATTGGAACCAGTGTATGGCTGGTTTTTGCACCGATTCTTGAACTGTGCGGTATGATTCGAAATTTCGGAGTGATCTTCGCGGCTTCCGACAGGATCAGTAATATTCTGACTGCAGATCCTCTTGTAGAGGATACCGGAAAAGTAACAGATATCAGTGAGATCGTTCCTGAGGTTACCTTCGATCATGTGGATTATACCTATGTAAATACCAGTGATAAGGTGCTGCATGATGTATCCTTTAAGGCTGAGAGAGGGAAAGTTACTGCCATTGTCGGAGAGTCAGGAGCAGGAAAAACCACCTGTATCAATCTGATGACCAGAATGTGGGATGTACAGAATGGAACGATCAGAATAGGAGATGTGGATATCAGAGATATTAAACTGGACGCACTTCATCATCTGATCACTACTGTTCCGCAGGATGTATATCTGTTCAACATCTCCTTGAGGGACAATATCTCTCTGGGACGAAAAGATGCAACGGATGAAGAAATTATCCGTGCAGCGAAGATGGCAAGAGTGCACGATTTTATTATTTCCCTTCCGGATGGATATGATACCATCGCAGGAGAGAGAGGTCTCCAGATGTCAGGGGGACAGCGGCAGAGAATCGCCATCGCAAGAGCACTTCTTATGGATGCTCCCGTTATAATTATGGATGAGGCTGTATCCAATCTTGATACAAAAACGGATCTGGAGATTCAGAAAACGATTCGTTCTCTTGCTGATCAGAAGACCATCATTCTTGTTGCACATCGATTATCAACCATTGTTCATGCAGATCAGCTGATTGTTATGAAACAGGGAAAAGTGGTACAAACCGGTACGCACCAGCAGCTGGTTGGCCAGGAAGGATTCTACAGACGTCTGGTTGAAGCGCAGATGAAGGAAGCGTAAGTTCAGGATAATTAACAGGACTGATTGGTCATTCCCTTACCGGTGTAGTTCAAGGCAATCAGACAGCGAAGTGAAAGCTGTTCATGAGTACTCCATGGAATCGCTCTAGTAGAAAGAGTGATAAGCTGATAACCCCCTGGGGGGCTTGGAACCAGCTTGTATCGATTATACAATGTAAGAGAAGT
>JAKSRN010000450.1 GCA_024403585.1 Lachnospiraceae bacterium
CAAGCTTAGCACTTGGGAACAGGTTTTTAACTGCCTCAGCCATAACATGAGAACATGTATGACGAAGAACGCGAAGTCCTTCAGGATCATTAGCAGTGATGATGTTCAGCTCACAGTCCTCGCTGATCTCTGTTCTCAAGTCAACAACTTCGCCGTTTACCTGGCCGGCAACAGTTGCTCTTCCGAGACCTTCGCTGATGTCTTTGGCAATGTCAAGAACGGACATGCTCTGTGCGTACTCTTTAACAGAGCCGTCTTTTAAAGTGATTTTCATAACGTTTCCTCCTATCAACTAAAATAAATCTCTCATCCGTACTACTTGCTGTAATCTCGCAATTAAAAATTGCGAGATTGCGCGCTGTCGCGCTATGCCGTTGTTCATGAAAGCACTCCTGAAAGCCAGCTTTCATCGCACTTTCACGAACATCGTCGCACCGCTCGTAGTACGTGCACATAGATAAAGCCCGCCCCATGTAATTACTAATTACAAGGGACGAGCTGCTTAAAATTCATACTCGCGGTTCCACCCTGATTGCTTCTATATTTAAATAGAAACCACTCATTAGACTATAACGGAGTCACCGGACCGGATTGGGGTCACTCAGAGGGGGTCTTCAGAAGTGTTCTGCCTGGGATGCTCTCAGCAAATGCATCCTTCTCTGTCGGTTTTCCACAACCTACTCTTCTCTTCAACGTTTTTTACACAGGATCGGTTGTTATGAGGATTCTCATCCTCATTCGTATGTACCTTATCTTACAACAAATATTTTATTTGTCAACACCGTGACTCCTATTTCAACAGCCGTTACAGAGAAGTTTTCCCAAAAATCAGCCCAGAAGCTGCTCGACAGAATCCGGTGTGAACACAACTTTGTCCAGGTGATCCACCTCGATCTGATAGAGGGCATTGGCAGCCATATGCTCCGCAGCCTGCTCCAGATCACGGATACCGCTGGTGTGTTTGTACAGTTCCATTACTTTATCCAAAGCATCCTCCGGAAGTACGATCTCGCCATCACGCATACCCATGCGTTTCAGCACCTTAGGAAGGGCAAACTGAGAGAAGATGATCTTCTTCTCTTCAATGGAATAATCCGGAATATCGATGACCGCAAATCGGGACATCAAAGGAGCGCTGATCTGGTTCTTGTCATTGGCGGTTGCGATCGGATACACACCGCCGGTCGGGATCATACACTCGATATAGTTGTCAGTGAAGCCCAGGTTATCCAGCAGAGTAAGCAGAACATCCGCAGGATTTCCGTTGCCTTTTCCGGAATTTGCTTTATCCAGCTCATTGATGATAAAGACCAGATTGGACTCTCCAGCCATGGAAAATGCTTCCATAATAATGCCGGGCTTAGCATTTGCATAAATACGGGAGCTTCCGGTCAGCTGCTCAGGATCGTTGATGGAACTCATGTCCAGGGTGGTCCATGGCAGTTTCAGGATGCGGGCAACCGCATAGGCGATCTGAGATTTTCCGGTTCCTGCAGGTCCTGCAAGAAGCAGACCATAAGCCGGAAGTGTATGGGTACGGTTAATCTGAATAACCGTCTCCATGATTCTCTGTTTAACCTTCTCCATACCATAGAGCTCTTCATCCAGGATCTTTCTTGCTGCAACAGGATCAATGGATGGGAAGTAGTTATTCTTCCACTGAATGTTCATCATGATGGAAAGGGCGCGCTGGGCATGGCGGCGCTCCTCCTGTGTTACCTCATGGGATTTTGCTACTGCCAGGTTTCTTCTTGCCCAGAGACGGATATTGTCAGGAAGGGTGCGGCCTGCACAGAGCATGAAATCAGAGATGGACTGAAGACTTGTGAGCTTCATATCATCTCCCTCTTCCTCCTTCTCCTCATCCT
>JAKSRN010000451.1 GCA_024403585.1 Lachnospiraceae bacterium
ATGTCAGTGATGCTGCTTACCGCTTCAGCGGGAATTATGGCAGGAGATCGGCAGGAGTTTGATTTTTCCCTGGAAGATGGGGCAAAGATGGAGTTTGTGTCTCAGGCATACGATAAGATCCACAGGATGGAGAGCGGCTTCGCAGAGAGAAAAACAAGGATCTCTGTCGGCAGAGAAGCCGAGTTCCATTATACACCGTTGCCAACGATTCCATTCGCGGAATCAGACTATCGAAGTGATTTGTGTGTAGAGTTGAAGGATGAGACTTCGAGATTTGTCTTTTCAGAGATACTGACCTGCGGTCGGATTGCCTACGGGGAAGCATTTGCTTATAAAAAGTATCAGAATACTATTGAGATACGCCAGGGCGGAAAGCTGATCTACAGAGACCATACTTGCTATGAGCCAGACAAGATGGGCATGACAGGTTTTGGAATGTATGAAGGCTTTACCCATCTGGCAACATTGCTGCTCGTGAATGTCCCAAGGGACGATCAGTGGATCAAAGAGGTCCGGGACAGAATAGATGAGAGGCCCGGTCTGGAGGGCGGCGTCACAAGAACTTCCAAGGGGGATGTGGTGGTGCGCATCCTGGGAAGAAATGCAGACAAATTAGTGAAACTGCTGGAGCAGTTCGTAGCATCTTCATAATTTGCTTTAATATGCCCAAATGGCAACGCTTGGGGACAGGTACAAAGCAGTGACTTTTTTGCAAAAGTCAGTCTTTTGTCCCTGTCCCTGTCTGCTTCTCTATAAGTTACATTTCGTATGCTTCGAATACTTTATCTTTCAGAAAAGCTGTGCTGCAACCATTGAAGATCAGGCTGCCATCATTTACCTGGATGGATCCGGCTCCTTCGCCATCAAGATGAGTGGTTGTTGTTTCGCAAGTATTTTCATCGTAAACGTTGAAATCCACTGTTGCTGATTCGTAAACCAGCTGGTCACCTTTAAGCTCACACTCAGCTTTCCAGTAAAGATTTCCATCCTCACATGATCCGATGGCGGATACGGTTACATGAGTGTCGGACATGTCAATACCGACCATAGTTCCATCCTCATTAAGGTAGGCTCCTTTAAGGGCATCATATGATTCGTATGGAACTGAGGAATTCCAGTTCATCGGCGCTGCATTCATGAACTGATCTGCAAGAGCCTGAAATTCTGTGGAATCCACATTGCCCTTGTTCTCGGTTACAAGAACATACTGACCGTCTGAAGTAAACCAGCGTACAGCTGTATAATTGCCAGTCTGTACAAAGAAGGTAGTATCATCTGGCTCGTCTTCGGAAAGGGCATAACCTTTTTCATAGAGGGTATGACCATCTTCGTAAACGCCAGAGATGTCGATGGATGGATCTGCTTTTGCTACACGGAGGGTGTAGTCCTTGCCGTTTGCTGTGAATCGGTACTCACCGATTGTAAGATCTCCGTCACCTTTGAGAAGGGTATAGGATTCATTGGACAGGTCAACACCTTCCGGTCTGATGATGGATGCATCGATCTTTGTACTCAATTCTTCCAAAGAAGAGACATCTGTGTTCGGATTGGCGAGTCCGGCAGAAGTAGAAGAGGCAGAGATTGCTACTGGTGATTCATTTGTTTTATTTGCTTTGCCACATGCAGGAAGGCCTGCTGCGAGAACGGTTGATACTGCGAGGGTGATTACGAGGGCTTTTTTATGTTTCATAGTGGTATCTCCTTTGTGTATGTTTTGGGGGTAGAGGCTGTTGTTTTTCTTGGTTTGTGTTTCTTTATATATTCAGTATAGAATCTGGTTCTTACGAGGTTCTTACATAGGTCAACCTTTGGGGACAGGTACAAAAGGTTGCAAAAAATGTCACCGAAATGTACCTGTCCCC
>JAKSRN010000452.1 GCA_024403585.1 Lachnospiraceae bacterium
AGTGACATGCTCCCACCACTTAGCAAGCTTGAAGTGGGGGCTTCCTACTCAATGCTCCTATTGGAGCAAGTATCAATAGGCTATCTCCGCGTGTCCCGCGGTTCTATATTTTGGCCCGGTTACGGGCATTTATATACTCTTGTCCGGATACGGACATGTTCGGCTGGATACACGCATTTATGCATACAGCATTCTCTTTCCTTCCTTGCGGATATTTATCGCTGCATTTACATCACGATCCATCTCATTTCCACACCGACAGCGATAGATCCGCTCGGAGAGCTTCAGCTCCTGTTTCACTTCTCCGCATCTGCTACACTTTTTACTGGATGGGTAATACCGGTCGATCCGGATCAGCTTTCCGCCCTTTTCTCTCAGTTTATACTCGAGCATGCTCACAAACTGGCCGTATCCATTATCCATAACACTTTTGCCGAAGTTCAGGCATTGGCTCATTGCCTTCATGTCCAGATCTTCGATTACGATCACATCGTACTTTTCTGTCAGCTGATGGCTCAGCTTATGCTGAAAATCCTTTCGCTGGTTCTTTACCTTCTGATGTCTGGCCGCAACCTTTCTCTTCTGCTTTTCATAGTTATGGCTGCCTTTTTCGCAATGCGACAGCTTCCTCTGCTCCCTTGCAAGTCTTTCTGATGCCTGATGGTAGTATCCCGGATACTCACATCTGTTTCCATCTGACATCACACCAAGTCCATGCATTGCAAAATCGATCCCCAGTATCTGCAGATCCTCTTTTTCTGAAACAGCTTGGTTTTCGACTGCTTCATACTCATACAGGACACTTGCATAATACTCTCCGGACGGTTCCTGTGATACAGTAACACTTTTCAGACGATATCCGGCCGGGACTGGCCTATGGATCACGGCTTTGACCTCTCCTGCCTTTGGAAGACGGATGCTTTTTTCCTTCACAACGATATTCCCATTCACAAGATTCGTGGTGTAACTTCTTCTGCTTATTTTCTTTGATTTGAACTTAGGAAATCCAGCCTTCTTCTGTGTAAAAAAAGCATGGTATGCCTGCTCAAGGTCCAGCTGTACATTGGCCAGAGCCAGGGAATCCACTTCCTTCAGCCACGGAAATTCCTTCTTGTACTGTGCAGGTGTGCATTTCCTCATTGTGCCCTTTTCTTTATATGCCGCGATCTTATCTGCCAGCATCTTATTATAGATAAATCTGCAGCAGCCAAAACTCTTTGCAAAAAAGACCTTCTGCTCGTCCGACGGATACAGTCTGTACCTATACGCGCGGTTTGGGCTTCCGCCCTCTTTTCTTCTTCTCATCCGATTCTCCCTGCGTTTCGATATACTGTCGTATCACTTCAATTGGTGCGCCTCCTGCAGTCAGCAGGCAGAAACTCTGACTCCAGAAAGCTTCTTTCCACAGTTTCTCCCTGATTTCAGGATGCTCCTTCTTAATCAGGCGGCTGCTGGCACTCTTGTAGGCGTTGATAAACTTACTGATCTCTGTCCTTGGCTGGGCTCGGAACATGATATGAACATGGTCGATATCATGATTCCATTCTTCCAGCACGATACCATAATCAGGTGCTATATAGGAAAAGATCTCCTTTGCACGGTCAGAAATTTCATCATTTATGACCCTTCTCCTGTACTTTACCACCAGTATCAGGTGATAATATAAAAGGAATACCGAATGTGCATTATGGTCATATCCATCCATATAATCAACCTCCTGTAACTTTTCGACTGATTATATTATAACACATTTGATATTCCTTTTCAAGAACGTATGTTCTCTTTTATGTAGTATATACTACTATTCTTATAAGTCTATGTCAACTGGCAATTCATCCCACTACCTAAAGAGGATAGGG
>JAKSRN010000453.1 GCA_024403585.1 Lachnospiraceae bacterium
GTCTGGGAAGAAAGAGGAAGCTTCTGAACAGGAAGGAAAATCTGCTGAAGAGGTGAAATCGTCTGCGGCTCTTTCCCTGTGTAAAAGGGTATGGGAGCTGACCTTAAAAAATCTCCGGATCAAGCTTCCGGGCTTGTCGGAAGCTTTGGGTATGCTGAAGTTTCAGCCGGAAAAGGAAGTCAGGTATCTGGCCTGCGATGGTTTTACCATCTACTATGATCCGGAAGAGCTGATCCAGCACTTCAGAACGAATTCCGGATCGCTGGAGAGAGATATTCTCCATATTATCCTGCACAATATGTATCTGCACCCGATCCTCATGAGAAATCACAGCGAACCCCATTGGAATCTTGCCTGTGATCTTACGGTGGAGAGGATCCTGGACAGCTGGAGGTTAAAGGGCCTGGAGCGGCCCGGAGCTGATTTTCGTTCCTACCAGCTGAAAGAACTGAAGCTGCCAAGACGCTGGAACAGTGTGGAAACCATGTATGAAGCGCTGGTAGAAAGCTATCCTACCATGGAGAAGCTGCAGCAGCTGGAGGCACTGAACCGGATCGATGATCACTGCAAATGGGTGGTGTTCAGACCAAAAGAGGATGCAGACTTTAAGCAGGAATCCCAGGGAGACGCGGAAGGTCAGGCCGGACGCGGGGATGGAAAAGCGTTTATAGAACAATGGGAACGGCTGAAAAAAGAGTGGAATCCGCAGATGGGGGAGGAACACAACAGAGCCGGCAACCAGTCCGGTGTCGGCACGCAGAAGACACCGATCAAACAGAAAAAGGAATTCGATTATCGGCATTTTCTGGAAGGCTTTATGGTCTGTCAGGAAGAAGTGGAGCTGGATCTGGACAGCATCGATTATCTGCCTTACTGGTATAGCCGAAATCATTATAAAGACATTGTGCTGATCGAACCTTTGGAGTACAAGGAGGTACATAAGCTGGATGAGATGGTCATTGCCATTGATACTTCAGGCTCCTGCTCCGGTAAGATCGTGAAACGTTTTCTGCAGGAGACCTGGTCTATTCTGACAGAAAGCGGCAACTTTTTTAAGAAAATGCATGTTCACATCATCCAGTGTGATTCTGCCATTCAGGAGCATGTGGTGGTTCATTCCAGGGAAGAGTTTCAGGAATATATGGAAGATGTGACTGTGAAAGGTCTTGGCGGAACGGATTTCCGTCCGGTCTTTGAACTGGTTCAGAAACTGATCGATGAGAAGGAGCTGCTGAATCTGAAAGCACTCCTGTATTTTACGGATGGAGATGGGGTATTTCCAAAAGAACAACCGCCATTTGAGACAGCATTTATCTTTTTGAACCGGGCTTATGAAAAGCAGAAGATCCCGGAGTGGGCGATTCGCCTGAATCTGGGTTTGAAATTGGAGGAGTAGATTCCTATGAATATTCAGGAAGCAAAGGATGAGATCATTCATACCGTCAAAATCTATACAAAGAAAAATGAGAAGGGACAGTATCTGATCCCGACTGTACACCAGCGACCGATCCTGCTGATCGGACCTCCGGGAATCGGAAAGACAGCCATTATGCGCCAGGCAGCAGAGGCCTGCGGCGTGGGACTGGTTGCCTATACGATCACCCATCATACAAGACAGAGTGCAGTAGGTCTGCCTATTGTAAGTACCAGAAATTATGCGGGAAGAGAAGTCTCCGTCACCGAATATACCATGTCTGAGATCGTTGCCTCTGTATATGAGTGTATTGAGCAGACCGGTAATCCGGAAGGAATCCTGTTTATCGATGAGATCAACTGTGTTTCAGAAACGCTGACTCCTACCATGCTGCAGTTCCTGCAGAATAAAACATT